>CAZNVR010000157.1:0-4699 GCA_964576655.1 uncultured Legionella sp.
AAAAGTTGCGGGGTTTGATCGTGATGAAATTAAAGCGGCAGGTTTTTCAAAATCAGAAATGCAAGACGCCGGCTTTTCTGTACAAGCCGGCTTACCTGAAGTCCCTGTTGTTCGCTCAACGGAGAATCCTTTCTTTGGTGGGGTGACACCCATTGCACCATCAGGTGCAGCAGCGATTGCGGAAGCAAATTTAAAACGTATTAATGACATGCGTAATCAACAAGAAAAACAAGTTGCAGCTCAACGTTATCAACAAAAAATTCAAGAGCGTGGGAATGGAATGCTGGCCGCAGCGAATCAAGCCTTGCAAGGTTGGAAAGTCGTGCCACAGCAAACGTATGTGGCTGGAACGGAAAAAAGCGATGAAAAATCAAAGTCACAATTGTCTTTAAATGGTGGTGAAACCTCCTCTCGCCGGGATAATCAATTAGCGATGAATACGGCATCAAATGCTGCCGGACGCATTGTGATTAAAACAGGAGATATTTTATTCGCGGTAATTGACACCTCTGTAAACTCAGATGAACCAGGCCCCATTCTTGCGACAATAGTGTCTGGAAAATTGAAAGGATCTAAATTAATTGGTAGTTTTAATTTGCCTAGTCAAGCGAATAAAATGATTGTGACCTTTAATACTTTATCTATGCTGGGAGCAGATACCACCGTTTCAATTACAGCCTTTGCGATTGATCCAAATACAGCACGCACAGCATTGTCTAGCCAAACAGATCACCATTACCTGTCACGTTATGGCTCTTTATTTGCCTCTACCTTTTTAGAGGGCTTTGGTAATGCATTCCAATCAGCGAATACAACGATTACTATTGGTGGTACGGGTGGGGTAACGGATACCACAGTTCAAAGTGGTATTGGACGCTCTACATTAGATAATGCGGTGATTGGTTTAGCCACTGTTGGTAAGGCGTGGGGCCAAGTTGCAGCACAAAATATGAATAGACCTACAACCGTACAATTATACGCGGGTACAGGCGTTGGTATTTTGTTTACTCAGAATTTAAAAATTAACTAACTAAAGCAGGCAAGATATGGCTGATAATGAAACGTATGTGGATGAATACCAGTTTGTTGATCCTGATATTGGCAATACAGATGCTATGGATTACACACCTAATCTGGATAATTCAACCTCGCCTGAGTCAGAAAAACCACGCTCTATTATCGATAGAACCTTTGCTGGTCGCTCAGGGGTCGTGCGTAATGTTTTGATTGTTTTGGTTTTAATTATCATTATCATGGTGGTTTATCCATTTATCAATTCAGCGTTAACCGCTAAAAAGACTCAATCAATGATTAGTGCAGTACCACAACCAACTAAATTAGCTGAATCTGTGGTACCAAGGGCATCTCAACCTGTTGTGGCAATGAATAACCCTGTTTCAAATGCACTGAATGAGCAAATGTCACAAAAATTATCAGCATTGGAAGTGAGTCAAGATAGAATACAAAATGATATTGCATCTACGAATAGTCAATTAAATGGGATTAATACCAATATTAATGACATGATGAATAAAGTAGGAGAGCTCGCGCGTATTATTACGCTTTATTCAGCAAAAGTAGATGAGCAATCACGTGAAATTGAACAGTTGACGGCCCAAGCTCAAGCACTTAAACAAGCGCGTGCTCCAAAACCTGTAAAAAAACACGTAAGCTCTGGTCCTGCTTTAACATATTACATTCAAGCCGTGATTCCTGGACGGGCGTGGTTGAGTGTGTCTAATGGTTCAACGCTGACTGTTCGTGAAGGAACAATGATTGCGGGTCTTGGTATGGTGAAATTAATTGACCCTCAGCAAGGTCGCGTCATTACTAGTTCCGGTCGAATTATTCGCTTTAGTCAAGAGGATAGTTAATGGCAGATATCAGTAGTATGTTTTCATCGGGGTTGACCAATTTTTCGGTTACCACGATGATTAATTCATTGCTTTCAGTTCAAAAACTGGTGACAGCTTGTGCTTACATCATGGGTATTTCATTTGCTGTTAAAGCCATATATAGTATAAAAGCACTGGCGCAAGAACGCTCTCAAATGTCTACTCATGGGAGTTTGAAAGAGCCTGTGTTTTATTTCCTGGCAGCAGCAATGCTTATTTATCTGCCAACCAGTTTTAGAGTATTTTTAAACAGCATTTTTGGTGAAGGCTCGCAAATTCTGGCGTATGCACCAGTGAGCGACAACTCTCCTCTAAGTACGTTATTTGATGAAAATAGTGTGTTTAGTGCTGTTATTGCCTTAGTCATCCAGATTATTGGCGTTATTGCATTTATACGTGGTTGGGTTTTAATCGCTCGTTCAGCTTCACAAGGTCAACCTCCTGGGGGGACAGGAAAAGGCTTAGCGCATGTGTTTGGGGGGATTCTGGCGATGAATATTGTTGGAACCTTGCAAGTGGTGAACAATACACTTTTTGGTAGTTGATTTTTTTAATAAGGAGAAAAACATGGGTGCGGTGCCATTTAAAATTAGCAAGCGTCAGACAATATTATTTGCAATCATGACGGTAGGTTTTGTTTTTTTTGCAGGTGATGCGATGGCAGGGGGAACAACAAAAAATATTGGTGGTATAGCATCGCTTATTACCACATCATTTACAGCAGTTACAAAGTTGATTACAGCAACAGCTTATCTTGCAGGCATGGGGTTTTCTGTTGGTTCTATTATAAAATTTAAAGCGCATAAAGATAACCCGGCACAAGTTCCAATTGGTCAGCCAGTAGGTTTGCTTATTGTTGCGGCAGCATTATTGTTTCTACCCACCATTTTGGGCGTTACAGGTACCACTATATTTGGCACAACGGCTAAAACACAAGGTCCTAGAGGAACAATATTTAGTACTAACTAGAGATGCGTTGAAGCATATTCTGTGTGTCGGAGTATGCTTTACCTTTTGGGTAGTTATATGGCCTTATGTGTTGTAATTTGAGTGAATTACATGAGTATTAATCAAAAGCCACTAGAATTAAAATTAATTGCAACGCCTGATGCATGGCGGCTTTATTCCGCAAGAAAAGCGGATGAGCGATTTAAAGCCTTTGAACTAAAAGTGTTGCAACGAGATCGTTATACCTGTCGCTTTTGTGGTTTTCAGGCCAAGCTGCATCAGGATGTTATCAACAAAGATGCTAATTACACCAATAATAAATTTGATAATTTAGTTACCGCTTGCTGTTTTTGCTCACAATGTTTCTTTATGGAATCGGTTGGTGTGGGTGGATATGGTGGGGGTACGTTAATATACTTACCTGAGTTGTCTCAGGCGGAATTAAATAGTCTTTGTCATGTTGTTTTTTGTGCAATAACAAATGACACAGGGTATAAAAGCAGTGCGCAAACCATTTATCGAAGTTTTAAATTTCGTTCTCAAGCAATTGAAGACAAATTTGGTGAGGGTACAAGTGATCCGGCCATTTTTGGACATTTGTTGATTGACTCAGGGCATGTAGGTGATGAGTATTCAACGCGATTAGTGAAAGATATTCGTCTTTTGCCTTCTATGGCTAAGTTTCGCAAACAAATTGAAGGATGGGCTGCGAATGCTTTAGAGGAAATTGCTCAATAATACATATTGAAATACAGTTTTTTTAAACGCCGTAATCTAATCGGTAACCAAATGACAATAAGGACATAGGAATGAGTAACTGGACTGAGTCTTTTTTTGAAGGCATTGATGTTTTTTTTGCATGGCTCAGTACCGCTCTGAAACAAACAACAGAATCTTATTGTGAACTTGAAACCGCGGATAGTCCTACCGATTTAGTCGATCACGATGGCTCACTTTTAACAGTTTTGCAAATTGATGGGATTACAGCACTTGCAGGAACGCAAGAATTTGCACGAATGGTGGAGGGGTTAAGTAATGCGTTTCAACCCGCAATGGGACGCTCAGGTCATGCATTGCAAGTGTATTTTAGTCATGATAAACAAAATATAAAAAAAATGATTAGAAAAATTTATGCACCTGCTGAGGCAACTCAAAAACGGTTAAATTTAAGTCTGGACGATTTATTTAATGAACGTGTCAATTATTTGTCACAATATTGTTCAGAAGAAAAACTCTATTTTGTGCTGATTACCAGGCCATTTAATTTGCCCTCTGATCAATTAAAAGCGGCTAATAAAGCCAAAATGAAAATGATCAAAGACACCAAAGCCCCTCCGTTTAGAAATACTCAAACCATTTATGCCGCGATTCCTGAATTAAGAGATACTCATACGGCGTATGTTCGTTCAATATTAAATGATTTATCGTCATTAAATATTGTCGCTAATGTATTGGAAGTCCATGATGCTGTTCACGCCATACGTATGACGGCTGATCCTGAATTTACATCTGATGATTGGCGAGCCACATTGCCAGGGGATAGAATCCCGGTACGTGAGCGCAATAATTTTGAAGGGGATGTCTCTGATTTATTATGGCCTTCATTGTCGAAACAAGTCATTCCACGTGATGCTCAAGTGATTGATAGACGAACTGTATTGGTGGGAAATCGTATTTATGCTTCGAGTTATATTGATTTGTTCCCGAAAGATGTTCGACCTTTTGTCTCATTGTTTTCCAGAATTCTACCGACACATATTCCTTGGCGTATTTCATTTCTATTAGAAAGTGAAGGCTTAAGCACATTAAAGTTTAAAGGCATGCTGGCTTCTGTGTTAAGTTTTTCATCGGTTAAT
>CAZNVR010000158.1:0-4671 GCA_964576655.1 uncultured Legionella sp.
GCTTTAAATCATAAAACCACATTGAATCAGTTGTTTGGTTTAATACAACAAGAAATAGAAGAGCAGACTGGCATACGTTATCCCTATAAGCCTGTTTATCTCGCCGAACGGCTTGGTGATTTAAAGCATTCGCAAGCAGATGTGAGTAAAGCTTGTCAGCAGTTAGGATATGCGCCTGTGTGTCAGGTGAGTGAGGGTATTCGTAAAACAATGTCTTGGTATTTAAACGATGTGAAGATTGCTCAAACCTGTTAACAACATTCTGTCTTTGCGAGGATACACGGTTAGGCAAACGCCACTAGATCACAATGACGGATTTAAAAGTAATAAATCCACAAACTAGCGGCCTGAGGGTACACAAGGGGCCTCCATCAGCATGCCATTAAGCGTTAAATTAATATTGACATTAGCACGTTGGTAATGACTTAAAATATCATATTGAGCCGTGCTTAAATACCCATAAACATTTCCACAATACACCAATGAATGTGCATGACGAGTGGGTTTGGTGTGCATGCGTAATTCGCAGCTTCCTTGATATTGGGTTAAGTCGCAATTAGCATAACTCATCAAACTACAAAGACTTAATATCGTAATAGACAAGAGTTGTTTCATGAATAAGACTCCGTAGATGCTTTAAATCTGTATCGACGAAGTGCATAATTTCTTTAGTGAGATACTAAATAAAGAACAGCAATCATATAGACTACTGTAAAGACGCGAAGATTCTTTGAAATCTTCGCGCGAGAATGTGAATCAAAAACTTAAGATGTTTTACGAGCAACCAATTTTTCTTTAATACGAGCAGCACGACCAGCTAAATTACGTAAGTAGTACAATTTAGCGCGACGTACGTCACCACGGCGTTTAACAGTGATGCTGTCAACAACTGGGCTGTATGTTTGGAAAACGCGTTCAACACCAACGTTATGAGAAATTTTACGTACAGTGAAAGCAGAGTTTAAGCCGCGGTTACGTTTAGCGATAACAACACCTTCAAATGCCTGTAAACGTTCACGTGTACCTTCTTTTACTTTAACCTGGACTAATACTGTATCGCCTGGGTTGAATTCAGGAATTGTTTTGCCTTGCATTTGCTCAGCATTGAGTTGGTCGATAATATTCATTGCTCACTCCTCGTGTTCATATTTAAATTCAACAAGCAGTTGCTTGTCTGTATCAGTCAATTGCAATTGTTCTAATAAATCCGGTCGTTTCAACCAGGTTGCACCCAATGCTTGCTTTCTTCGCCAACGATCAATTTCTCGATGACTTCCACCTAATAACACGTCAGGTACATTTCCTTGCGGTAAAACCGCAGGGCGCGTGTAGTGGGGATGGTCCAACAAGCCATTCATAAATGAATCTTGTTGGGCTGAACTAGCATGACCCAAACTACCCGGTAATAAACGCACGATAGCGTCTATAAATACCATGGCTGCTAATTCACCACCACTTAAAACAAAATCGCCAAGCGACCATTCCTCATCCACATGCTGAGAGATTACTCGCTCATCAATGCCTTCATAACGACCTGCTAAAAAAAGTCGTGATTGTTGGGTGGTTGCAATGTCATTTAAATCTTTTTGCTTAACCGTTCTGCCTTGCGGACTTAAATAAATGGTCTTGCAAGGACCAGGCATTTGAGTTTTTGCATGTTGAATCGCTGAATGAAGCGGTTCATACATCATGACCATGCCAGGACCACCACCATAAGGCCTATCATCAACCTGACGATGAGCATTATTGGCCCAGTCACGTGGGTTCCAAACCTCAATTTTGGCTAAGCCTTGTTCAATTGCGCGACCTGTAATGCCAAAGTTTAAGCTGGCAAACATTTCAGGCATGATGCTGATAACACCTAAATGCAGCATGGATTAAAAATCCACATCCCAGTCGACGGTAATTAAACGTTGGCTGGAGTCAATATCAAGGATCACATCATCGGCTAAAAATGGAATCAGATACCGGTTTTCACCTTTCACAATCAATACATCATTTGAGCCAGTTGCCATTAGTTCAGTGACATGACCCAATGCTTCGCCTTGTTTAGTAACAACAGCCATGCCAATTAATTCATGCCAATAATACTCATCTGGCTTTAATTTTTTCAGCTGTTCGCGTTTAACGGCGATTTCAAAATTGGTTAGTTGCGCAACCTGTTCGCGTTCAGCATAACCTTCAACTTGAACCAGGATGTCTTTATTATTGACGGTGGTCTGCAAAATATTAAGTGGTTGCCACTGGTTATTGATGCCAATATGCCAGTGAGCATAATCTATAATATTTTCGCGAGGCTCTGTGAAAGACACAACCGTAATAAAGCCTTTGATCCCATGAGGGCGACCAAATTGACCAACAACTACCCAATCGGTATTGTTATCTGAATTATGCGGCGTTTTGGGCATTCGCAGCTGTCTTGTTGTGTTCTTTAACTAAAGAAGCAACGCGGTCAGTCATTTGTGCACCTTGACCTTGCCATTCAGTTACTTTTGTCATGTCCAAGTGCAAGCGAATTTCTTGTCCGCGAGCAACAGGATTGAAGTAGCCAATGCTTTCAATGTAGTTTGCGTCCCGACGTCTGCGACTATCAGTCACAACGATATGGTAAAAAGGGCGCTTCTTGGCGCCTGCTCGTGCTAAACGTATAACGACCATTGTATCCTCTGCTTAACGTGATTACGTAAAAATGCCGTGTATTGTACGAAAATTAACTCGGCATTGGAAGTGTTTGTGCAAAATAATTAGTTAACCACCGGGAAGCATGCCTTTTAATCCCGCCATGCCACCTAATCCGCGTAGCATTTTTTGCATGCCGCCGGGCTTGGTGAATTTTTTCATCATCTTTTCCATTTGCGTAAATTGCTTTAATAAGCGATTTACATCCTGTATTTGTGTGCCTGACCCAAGCGCAATACGTTTTTTTCGAGAGCCAACGATGAGTTTTGGAATTCGACGCTCTTTAGGGGTCATGGAATTAATAATGGCAATGGTTTGGGCAATACTTTTATCATTCACCTGACTCATCGCTTGTTGAGGCAATTGTCCCATGCCGGGTAATTTGCTCATCATGCCGCCAATGCCACCCATATTATTCATTTGTAATAATTGTTGTCGAAAATCTTCCAGATCAAACCCATTGCCTTTTTTGATTTTTTTGGCCAATTTATCGCTAACGGCTTTATCTGTTTTACGTTCAACTTCTTCAATTAAAGACAGAATATCACCCATGCCTAAAATGCGTGAGGCAATACGCTCAGGGTGAAAGGGCTCAAGAGCTATAATTTTTTCACCCGTTCCGATAAATTTAATCGGCTGGCCTGTTATTTGACGAACAGATAAAGCAGCACCACCGCGAGCATCACCATCTGTTTTGGTTAAAATAACACCCGTTAGAGGTAGTGCATCATGAAATGCTTTTGCCGTATTAGCGGCATCTTGACCTGTCATGCTATCCACTACAAAGAGTGTTTCCGATGGCTTAATGGCCTGATGAATGGATTTAATTTCATCCATCATTTCTTGATCCACGTGCATACGGCCTGCCGTATCTACAATCAAGATATCCATGAATTGTTTTTTAGCACTATCCAGGGCTTTGTTAACAATATTAATTGGTTTTTCATTGGATTCTGCTGGGAAAAAAGCAACATCCAATTGATTGGCTAATAACTGAAGTTGTTGAATCGCTGCGGGTCGATAAACGTCAGCACTCACCATCATGACTTTTTTCTTTTCAGTTTCTTTTAAATATAAAGCCAATTTGGCCGCACTAGTGGTTTTACCTGACCCTTGTAAACCAGCCATTAAAAATACGGCAGGGGGTTGTGTTTTAAAATTCAGCTCAGCACGTGTTTCACCCATAATCTGGATTAATTCATCATGAACGATTTTAATCAATGCTTGATCAGGTTGTAAGCTGGTCATGACTTCTTGACCTAGAGCTTTTTGTTTAACGTGTTCTATAAATGTTTTGACTACAGGCAAGGCTACATCCGCTTCAAGGAGAGATAACCGTACTTCTCGTAAAGCATCTTGGATGTTGTTTTCAGTTAAACGACCTTTGCCACTGATATTTTTAAAGGTTCGCGTTAAACGTTCGGTTAAATTATCAAACATGATTTTTACCTTTTGCTGTATAAATTTTGATTTTTCAAATGATAGCACAGAGTGAGGGCTGGATTATAGATTCTTGATGCAGAGACCAGGAGAGATTATGTTGTCTTTGCGAGCGATAGCGAAGCACGCCAGTTCGGACTTTTTATTGTAAATCGCGCCAATTACTTTGCTAACGCGAGTCAAGAGGAGATTAGTTTATTTTTAAATCACAGATAATTTTGCCCTGGATGCATGCAGTCCCCTGGTATGAAATAGAATAACGCCTATCTTTGCGAACATCGTGAAGACAGTTATACTGATTTTTTTCATTATCTCATCCCATTGAGGATTTTTGTGCATCTTTCTATCTCTATTCTTTTGCTTTTAGTGGTGTTTTTAGTGGTGTTGGCGGCATTTTTCTCCGCAGCAGAAATTGGCATGATGTCTTTAAATCGCTACCGTTTACGTTTTTTAGTTAAAAAAAATAACAAACAAGCGATTAGAGTGAATGCACTGCTGTCGCAACCAGACAGATTACTCAGTGTGGTGTTAATTGGTAATACGTTGGCAAAT
>CAZNVR010000159.1:0-4661 GCA_964576655.1 uncultured Legionella sp.
CTTCTGCAACTAAATTTAACAGCACTACGGCCATTTTAGGGCATTCTTCATTACGAATAAAATTACAAAGATTTTCAACAACGTCGTTAATACCAGGATAAACACCGCTTGATTCACACAACAGATGAAGAATTCGACTAAAAACCAAAGAATGAAAGACTTCATCAAGCAATTGAGCGCGCATACGCTGACGAGATACGGCTGTTGACATCACTGACTCAAATTTTAGAGGAATTTGAATCGCAATCACTTCAAGCTGGGCTAATAAGGCGAACGCATGAATATAAATCAATTTATCGTATTTAAGTTCAAAAGGCAGGCCTTCTTTAAACATGTCATCCATACGTTGATTGATAATGCATTTTTCAGCATCAGTCAGCTGGCTCCAGCCTTGTAAAATCCATTTGTATTGACCTGAAGCGGGTTTTAATATGTCATTCAAGTCATTCATAGTTATGTCCTGTTAAATACATCAAAGGTTTGATCATAACTAGCATACCGTTGATCGTCAACGACTGGCCTTTTTAAATAAATTAGGCGATACTTCATTGCATAAAATTTATTGGAATTTCAATTATCAAACCATTTCTTAAGTGGGCAGGAAACAAATATAATTGCCTGCATCATATCTTGGACTCATTCCCAAAAGCTGGTCGCTTAATCGAACCGTTCACCGGTTCTGCTGCTATTTTTAACAACACGAATTATCCCAATTATTTATTAGCAGAACAAAACCAAGATTTAATTTCTTTATTTCATTATTTAAAAACCGAAGGAAAGCCATTTATTCTATGGTGTAAATCTTTTTTTTGTCAGGAAAACAATTGTTCCACTCGCTATTACGAGCTACGTAAAGAGTTTAATCAAAGCACAAATCAACGTGAGCGTGCTGCATTATTTTTATATTTAAATCGACACGGTTATAACGGATTGTGTCGTTATAATCAACAAGGGATCTATAACGTCCCGTTTGGCCGTTATCATAAACCCTACTTCCCTGAAAAAGAGATGTGGTTTTTTCATCAAAAAAGCCAAAATGCTATCTTTATACAAAGTGATTTTCGAGAAACATTTACGCATGCTCAAGCGGGTGATGTAATTTATTGTGATCCACCCTATGCACCATTAGTACAAACGTCTAATTTTTCTACTTACACTCATAGTAAATTCGGTGAAAAAGAACAGATTATCTTGGCTCAATTAGCCAGAGCGTGTGCTGCTAAAGGAATGACCGTCATGATATCAAATCATGATACCCCTTTTACTCGCGAACAATATCACGATGCAGACATTAAATTATTTCATGTGAATCGTCGCATCAGTTGCAATGCAAAACAACGTACACCTGCTAAAGAGTTATTAGCTGTTTTTCATGGCAAAGGCGTTTAATAAGGATTAAGCGCTTTTGCCATGAAAAACAGTAGTCTTTTATTTTATCAAAACAGATTACTCAGATTGAGTTGCATGTGCTTTATCTTTTAAGAAAAAGGCTACGACCATCACAAGCAGTAAAGATACGGGCAAAACAGATAAAGCGAGCTGATAATCAACAACAGAATAGACGTGCTCCTGACCGACTAATTGTCCATTGCTAAATTTATCTAATAATGTACCGACTAAAGGCTGAAAAATAACACCACCCAACGTCACTATCATATTCGCAGCTGCAAACACAGTTCCTGATAATTTTGCACCACTATTTTCTTTTGCCATAACAAAAATAATAATTTCTGTTGCGCTAAAAAGACCATAGAGAAACATCAGAATATTTAATGATGTATAGGATAATCCAGGAACATACAAAATAGTGCTAATACAAACGAACGACATCAGTGCGCCAATCACTAGAGGCAAGACACGTCGACCGCTTCTATCAGAAAAATATCCCGTTAACGGTGCACCCACAGCCCAACCTAAAAACATAGCGGAAATGGTTTTAGCAGCTTCCAGTTTTGATAAATGGTGAGCTAACTCAAGATATGATTTACCCCACAACTCACCAAATACAGACAACGAGGTGTAAAGACATGCACCAACAAAAGCAATAAGCCAAACTTGGGGTGAAATTAATACATGAAAAATACTACGATAAAATTCAGACAATGCTTGCGATTTGACTTCATGCCCGCCAGGACCATCACGTACCACAAGAAAAATAAGAATAGTCAATAAAAAACCAATTCCTACCATGGTTAGTAAAACATAGTTTAAACCCATCGATTCAGCGAGTTCTGTAATTTTCATTTCACCATAAATCAGACCCAACATACCCAACGTCGTCATTAAGCCGGCTACCAATGAAAAATATCTCCTGGGCAACCAATGCACAGCTAAAGATAAAACGCCTACAAACGCAAATGCTGAACCAAAACCAACTAAAAATCGGCCACTTCCGGCAATCAAAAGAGACGAAGAATAGCTGAACATGAATGAACCCACAGCACAGCAAAAACACGCCAAAGACAATAATCGTCTTGGGCCAAATCGATCCATTAAAATACCTACCGGCATTTGCATAGGCGAGTAAGCAAAATAATATAGGGCAGACAGCTGCCCAAAAGTTGAAGCAGAAATATGTCCAAATGCTGCACTTAACTCACTTTGCAAAACACCAGGGATAATTCGTAAGACAAACTCATAGCAGTAAAATAATGCCGCAATAGCACAAATAATACTGCCAAAAATAATTTGTCGTTTTGATACAAAACTATCTAGGAGCTTGAGCATGAGTTTCCTTGATGAAAAAACCAACCAAAATAGCGGCAATAATAATACCAACAGGAATAATTGATAACGCAGCCTGATAATCTGCTGCAGAATACAATTTTTCCATTTTATCAACGGCTAAGGCATCGGATGAGGTGGCCATTGCATGAAAACGAAAGCTTACATCCAATAGTCGTCCCACCAAAGGCTGTAAAACCATAGCTCCTATCATCACAACCATATTGGTTGTCGCAATTGCAGTTCCTGCTGCTTCATTTGGGCTAAGCTCACGACCAACAGCAAAAACAATCGCTTGAGCACTGTATAATAAACCCAATATAAAGACCAATGTATAAAGCATATGAGTGCTTAAATTAGGAATATACAAAATCATTGACATCACGATCGCAGCACCCATAGCTCCACATAACATAGGTAGCTTGCGTCGTTTAATTTTATCAGAAATAAATCCCATAGTCGGTGCACCGAGCATAAATCCAAAAAACAACAAGGAATTTACAAAGCCTGCATCGGCTGGAGCTAAACCATGTGCATGAATGAAATAAGGAATACCCCACAATTCAGCAAAAATAGTGGTGGGTAAGTAGACTAAACAGCCATACATTCCATTAACCCAAATCTGTTTTTCACGCAAAATGATGCTTAAATCAACCATATTCTTTTTAAAGCTATCAATTGTGCCACCACTATCAAGATCGCGTTTATGATCATGGATACAAAACCACAATACAACCATTAAACCTAATCCAAAAATAGCTGTGTAATTAATTGTATTCTGCCAACCAGAATACTCAACCATATCTCCAAGTACATTGTCACCAAACATAGCACCAATTGTACCCAGAGCTGCTGTTAAACCTGCAACCATTCCTAATTTATCTTCAGGTAACCAAATCGTTGCTAATTTTAATACGCCAACAAAGGCGAATGCCGAACCAATACCAACAAGAAAACGCCCTGTTCCTGCAATCACAAAAGTATTTGTTCCCGCAAACATGAACGCACCAACAACACAGATAAAGCATGCCAATGTCAATAAACGTCTTGGACCAAAACGATCCATCAGTACACCAACAGGTAATTGCATCGGTACATAGGCATAATAATAAATGGCCGATAATAAACCAAAGCCTGTTGCTGATAAATTAAAATGTGACCGCAATGCGGGCTCCATGGCGCTTGGAGAGATTCTAAGCAAATATTCATATGCATAGAACAAGGCACCAAGAGCACAAATGAACCATGCAGTTAGCACGTATTTTTTATTGTTTTTATTAGGCAAAACAAACTCCTTAACGGATGGATTAAACTGAAGCTTGCGCAAGAAAATATCTTTCTTACGCGCAAGCGCTATATTTTATTCATTCCACTAGTTTATTCACTCCACTAGCAATTGCAGCCTTTGCCACGGCAGCAGGGACTCGTTCACGTAAACGCGGATCAATGGGTTTAGGTAAGATATAGTCTGCACCAAATTCCCAATTAGTAACACCGGGGTAATTATCTTTCACGGCTTGAGGCACAGGCTCATGCACTAATTGGCGAATCGCTTCAACAGCAGCAATTTGCATCGCCTGATTAATACATGTTGCACGAACATCCAATGCACCACGAAAAATATAAGGAAAACACAAAACATTATTCACTTGATTAGGAAAATCGCTGCGTCCTGTTGCAATAATTAAATCACTACGCACCTCTAATGCCACATCGGGTCTAATTTCAGGCTCAGGATTTGATAAAGCAAAAATCACAGGATTCGGAGCCATTAATGTCAATAACTCTGCATTTAATAAACCGGCTTTCGCTACCCCAATAAAGACATCAGCATCAACCAATGCATCAGCCAAAGTTCGTCTATCGGTTGTTCTGGCAAAGGCAAATTTATACGCATTTAAATCTTCACGACCAGTATGAATAACCCCTTTGCTGTC
>CAZNVR010000160.1:0-4647 GCA_964576655.1 uncultured Legionella sp.
AATCATGTAGAAACGCCTTTAGGGGCCTTTGCGTTAATCATGGCGGCACTTATTATTGTAAGTGGATACACGTCTATTAATGCTGTGGTTAAAGCTGAATTATTTCCTGTAGAAATTCGTGCTTTAGGTGTTGGACTTCCTTACGCTATCACTGTGTCTATTTTTGGAGGAACAGCTGAATATGTGGCTTTATGGTTTAAAGCTCAAGGAATAGAAAGTGGCTTTTATTGGTATGTTACAGCCTGCATTGGCTGTTCTCTATTGGTCTATTTATTTATGAGAGATACTAAAAAATGTTCTCAAATTAGCTTAGATAAAGTAAATTAAGCTAAAAAACCGTTTTATAAATAAATCCGTCAGATAATAACGTGATGGTCAAGTGATTCCGGATTCGACACACAGTAAACGCATCCAAATTTGACCAATCACTTTAGCCCATAACGTCGTAACTTTTCAGACCACGAAGATTTGAAAGGGCTCTATAAGCAATCAAAAATACCCCTCCGTTAAACGAGATCTGTAAAAAATACAACATTTCACCTAGTTACCAAGCATTTAAATAACAGGTTTCACAACCCTGCCCTGATCATGCCTTGGTGTTTCTTTTTGAGAGGCTTCTATTGAAGTTGCCCAAATGGGATGCGATCGCATTCCTGCATACAACACAGAAGAGGCTATTGCTGAGCCATTTATTATTTCAGCTGCATTGGGCGTTTTATACTCTAATAATGCTTTGCTATCGTTATCAAGCTCCAATAATTTTATTTGCAGATCTCCGCTTGCAAATTTTATACCAGCTTCAGACAATTGAAGCTGTCTTTCTGGATCATACGCCCAAAAACCGTTTATCTGTAATTTTCCATTTGGATAAACATTGATCTTGAATGTAGTATCGTTGTTAGGTAATCCAAAACGAATGTCATTTTGATTTACATCCGCTTTTTGAAGGGTTTCTTCAAAAATATCGGAGTAAAAATCAATAACTAAACAATCAGACTCATGATCACGTGCGGCGTGACTCAATAAAACCCCACGCAAATGTTCATTGAATTTGTGAATTTTTATCCATTCCATCGTTATTTTTTTATCACCCAGCTTGTATTCAGGATTCAAGACAACCCTGACCCATGTCTCGATAACATTAAATTGGCGGAGTATATTAGGATAATATGTAAACTGGTTTTTCAAATAATCAACTTGTTTGTTAAGACCAAGCTTTTTACAGCGGTCAATAACGGTTTCAGCACCATAAACCTCAACAAGACTATCTAAGGTTTGATGCCTCTGCTTGGTTCTATACGTATCTTTGTCTTGTAATACGCCTGATTTAGCGATTGCGCAAGACAAGTGTTGCAATATGTAATCAAGCACTTCCGGCATAATCAAACTTACACACTTTATTTCTTTATAAGATGCATTGGTGGTAAACGATTTTATATTATCCATGATAAATCGGGTGATTTTTTCTTTGTCTTGCCTGTTATGATTTAAATAATCGGCATAAGAATGATACGGTTCGATGGCTATTTCATTGGCAGCCGTGACGATGCGTTCGAATGAAAGTGAACTGAAATTGCTTTTATTATCATGCTCGATGTAGGCCGTTATTTTTGCATACAGATGTTCTGGAGCCAATTGATAGTTTAATTTCAATACATAAGACAACTCCCTTGATTTCATGGTTTTCCAAAAGTCTATATTAGAGATGGTGTCTAGCAGTTTTTGTTTATCTAGAGCTTTCGTCTCAATAAACTTCAATTTATCTATAGCGGTGTAATTAATTATTTTAAATAATAAATCAATATAATAAAAATAATGTTGGCTATTGTATTCAATATGTTGCATTACATCGTTTATTGAAGCAGCAAGCAGATTTTTCGTTCCAGAAGGATCCATTTCATACAGGGATTGAATAATAATTTTTTTAACTTCCCATGGACATGCATCCAAAAAGTGCACGATATGCATATCTCTGCTATTGATGATTTGCATAACCAGCCGGTTTTTTTCATCATCATTGCGTACGAAAGGTTGCTTCAGGAATTTTTCCACGTCAATTTTATCTTGATCGTTTAATGCTTTACTTGTGAAAAATTGACTGAGTGTAACGACTCGTTCAGATGTATCATCAGGTAACCAGGATGCAATTAAGTTGTCATTGACAATATGTTTGGTATGAAAATCATATTTATCGATAGAGTCATTCGTCATTTTGCCCAAAACATTCATGCTGGCCACAGGACGTTCCAAAAAGAACCGTTTAAGAATCGTATTAGGGAAATCAGGGATATACTCTGCTGTTTTCGACAACGCTTCCTGCACATGCTGTAATGCCCAATGAGCAACATGCCCATTATCAGTATGCTCAAATCCTATATCTGAAATGGCAACAAGGGTGTTTAACAGAATATTTTTCCAAGCCTCTGGATTATCAAGCCACGTATTAATTTTTTCTTCAGGTAAATCTATTTTTGAACTTTTTAACGGAGTTAAATCATCTACATCATGTGGAAAACTCCAATCAATGATCTGATAATGAAAATATACAAACAGATAAGGCCATTGCGCAACAGGGATTGATGCAAAGAGGGTTAATACTTGAGAGAAGGTATCTTTATTTGTATGCTCTGTATTAAACAACGCGTTCAAAAGTCCAAGCTCAGTACTTCGCTGATCATGTGTCAGGTTTTTGTTGTTTAAAATGTCCCGTAAATTATCCAAATCCCGAGAAAACTCACTTTGTCCTTCTTTAAGGCAAAATAATTGATAAGATTTGATCTGATTAAACATATTCGGATTAACATGATTTAAATGTTTTAAAAAATCTTCTTTGAATTTTACAGGAAAGGCTGATGACTGATAGAGAGCATGGTAGGTTTTAATTTGCTCCATCGCCTGTTCTGGCTGAACTGTTGCCAATAATGTTACACATAACTGATGTTGTACTTCATCAGCGCATACTGAAAACAACGTTATAAACTCCAAATTATCCAGGCTAGATATCAGATTATTTATCACGGTATCATTAAAATATTTTGCTGATATATCATTAATTAACCTTTTAACAGGTGTTTCATGCATATTTTTTTTATGATGAATACTGATTTTAATTGCTTCAACCAGTTTTTCAGGATGGTAACTGGACCAATACGTTAATATTTCACCTCGGATGCTTTCAAACGCCCATTCTTCATTTACATACAACACCGGGGTTATAAAAGGTAAAAGGCGATGTATAAAATCGTTATATTCAGCAGGCGTATATCTAGATTTTAAAAATGGAATAATATTGTTTATAAATAATCCGGGATAGTTTTTCTCGTTATAGTTTTCCTGAACAACTAATAATACGTGATGACCCATTATGGTTTTAGGATCTATATTGCAGTCTTTAAGCAAATTGAATAAAGTAGTCAGTAATTTTTGGTCATGAATATGTCGTGTAATAGATAATAAACGATCCCTTTTATCTGGATTGATGCTAAGAAAACATCGTTTTAATATTAACTTATTTTCGTATTTCCATAAATCAAGTCGTAATGAGTCGCATGTTTCGTTTGCCTCAATTTTTTTCAGCAGATTTGATAATTGCTCATCAATGTCGCTAATCATTTTTAAATGGTCTTGTGAAAGATAATTTTCTGCCTGGAGATCCAAACTATTGGTAAAGATCCAGCATGCCAACGCCTCTTTAACTTTATCGGTATGATTATGTCGGGTTATTTCAGTGATATTGTTAAAGAACAGTAGTAATTGATGAATAAAATCTTTTTTATTTTTTTCTGTGTAAAGATTGCTGTGCATCAGTATATTGACAAAGTTGGAGAAGTAATCTTTATTATCTGGACTGTATTCTCTATACTTCAGGCTGTATTGATAATACCCATGGATATGTTCAATGTCACAGTATCTTAAAAAATCAAGTGTAATGACAGCGGGAAGATGGAATAAAATACCAGCCCAGGAAACATGTTTATCCGTATGCTTTGCAAATAGGTTTTTGCATGCTGCTTTCTTTTGTTGTTCATCACCATTGGGATCAATCAGTGTTGGCCACAGGGTATAAAATTCTTTTGCAGTGCCTGTATATTTTTCTGAAATGACATTGTTATTCAGCATGTTTTTTAAGTCATGTAGAAACGTTTGGGATAAAACATCATTATTAAAAAAAGGAGCATTGAAATATTGCTCTAGGTGTGGCTGAACAACTCTTAACCTGCTGAGCAGTAAATTTTCACTCGCAAAGGACGGGATTATTTTTGCCACATAGGCATTGCCGTCTTGTTTTTCAGCGTTTAATTTCTTTAACATCTCCTGATTGACCTTTTTTGTAACATCCGCCAAAAATGAACGAGTCTCCTCTTCAGTTAATGCTTCGGCCATCGCTTCTCTGATTTCTTTAACTACTCGCTCGGCTGTACCAGCACCGTGTAGCTCATCATATTGAGTAAAATCAACGTCAAACGAACTCAAATCGACATTTAATTCTCGTAAACCAGCACCGAGATCAATTTCAGTAAATTGAAAACTATCCGAATCCATTTTTTCTTTGACTAAGGCTTGAGCAATAAAGGAAAAACCATTTGCTTTACCAATCACTCGTTGTCTTATGGCTGGTGCTACATCAAATTTAGGAGCGTTATATAA
>CAZNVR010000161.1:0-4647 GCA_964576655.1 uncultured Legionella sp.
GGGCTGTTCGCAATATTTTTTGTTGCTTTAGGCGTGTAACACTTTCCACACCCCCGCCATAACCGCTCAAGGAGCGGGCGCGCACTTCAACAAAGACAACGTACTCACCATCTCGCATAATTAAATCAATTTCACCCAAACGACAATGATAGTTACTCTCGACCCACACCAACCCTTGTTCATGAAGATAATTTAAAGCCTGCTTTTCAGCAATAAAACCCAATTGTTTAGACATGCTTCAAACACGCTCTGTTAATAAACCAATCATGCTTTCAAGTGTTTTTGAATCATCATAATGAATAATTAATGCGCCCTTTCCTGCCGAACCTTGACGAATATTCACTTTAGTCTGCAATTGTCGGGCTAAAGTCTGCAGTTGCTCATTAAACAAGGGAGGAAGATCAGGTTTAGGCTCACGATTTATCACTCCAGCTTTGATACGCGCAACCAAACTTTCCGTTTCACGTACTGAGAGATTTTTAGTAACCACCATATCGGCAACATGGGTTTGTTGTGTATCATCTAACATTAATAAACAACGTGCATGTCCCATGTCCAAATCACCATGTTCAAGCAAGCGTCTTACATGAGAATTTAAATTTAATAACCGCAAATAATTGCTAACTGCAGCACGGGACTTAGACAATAAATCCGCGATTTGTTGATGCGTTAGAGAAAACTCGTCTACCAATCGTTGCATAGCAAATGCTTGATCCATCACATTTAGATCTTCGCGTTGCAAATTTTCAATCAATGCAATCGCCATGGCGGTTTCATCATCAACTTGACGCACGATCACCGCAACATCCGTCATACCAGCTAATTGACAAGCTCTCCAACGACGTTCACCGGCAATAATTTCATACCTATCAGGTGAAATTTTGCGTACAACCAAGGGTTGTAATAAACCTTTTTGTTTAATCGATTCAGCCAGCTCGGTTAACGCAGCTTCTGCAATTTCCCGACGAGGCTGATATTTGCCGGGTTGTAAATGATTTACCGCAAGTGTTAAATGAACAGGAGCCAAATCCACTGCATGTTGTTCTGTAATCAACGGGCTGTTAGCATGGCTTAATAAAGCCGACAAATTTCGCCCCAAGCCACCACGTTTAACGGCCATAAATAAACCTCATTAAAAATACTTTGAATTAATCTAGGCAATACTTTTTACGAAGGATTGTTTGCCTAACACTTCTGAGGCCAAAATCATATAAGCCGATGAACCCGACGATGTTCTGTCATATTGCAACACAGGTAAACCATGGCTTGGCGCTTCAGCCAAACGTACATTACGTGGAATAACGGTTCGATAAACTTTGTTATTAAAATGAGCCAATAACTGTTTAGAGACGTCAGAACATAATCGATTACGAGAATCATACATGGTTCTTAATACACCTTCGAGTTGCAAGCGAGGATTAACAGATGATTTGACTTGCTCTACTGTCGAAAGTAAAGCGGCCAACCCTTCCAGAGCAAAATATTCACATTGCATAGTAATCAGCACAGAATCTGCGGCAACCAACGCATTCAGTGTTAAGGTATTTAGTGCTGGAGGACAATCGATAACAATAAAGTCGTATCGACTTTGTAAGGGTTGCAGTGCTTTAAATAAATAGGATTCACGTTGTGAACGCTCCATTAAACTCACCTCAGCAACGGTTAAATCACCATTACCAGGAATCAGATCAAATCCACTTAAGGTAGTTAAACAGGCTTGTTCAGCTAAACAATCGTGCAGTAATACATCATTACAAGTATGCACAAGCGTATTTTTATCCACCCCTGAACCCATGGTAGCATTACCTTGAGGATCTAAATCAACCAATAATACTTTTTGACGAATAGCCGCAAGCGATGCAGATAAATTAATTGCTGTTGTTGTTTTGCCAACGCCACCTTTTTGATTGGCGATGGCTATTGTTTTTGCCATGATTTATCCTTGTTTTCGATAATAACGCAACAACGCTCCCCTTCAGTACCAGCCACAGTATACGGTTTGATGAGGTAGGGTCTATTAATATTAGCCAGCTCTGCTTCGGGATATTTTCCTTTCATGGCTAACCAAATTCCTTTTGCTGCGATTAAATGATGTGTGCTATCAAGCATCAATTTCAACTCACTGAATGCTCGGCTGGTAACTGTATCAAAACCTTGCGCTGGGAGATAGTTTTCTACGCGCATCTGCACAATTTCTACGTTATTTAAAGCCAAGGCTCGTTTGACTTCCTGTAAAAAGCGCACTTTTTTACCATTACTGTCTAACAAGACCACGTGCAAATCAGGATTTGCTAGCGCTAAGGGCACACCAGGCAAACCAGGCCCTGTTCCTACATCTAATACACGAGGACCTTGAATCCAGGGTAAAATGGCCAAGCTATCAAGAATATGGCGTGTAACCATACTCTCCATATCGCGTATGGCTGTTAAATTATACGCTTGATTCCACTTATGCAATAAAGACAAATAATGCAGCAATCCATCACAGGACACATCAAGCCCAAGACTATGCATGCCGTGTTTAAGAGCATGCTCAATATGCGTTAAATCATTCATGCCAATAATTTCTTCTTTTTAAGATGAACCAACAACAACGACAATGCGGCTGGCGTTATTCCTGAAATACGACCTGCTTGCGCAAGAGACATGGGTCTAATTTTAGTTAATTTTTGAATCACTTCATTGGATAGTCCTGAGACCTGCTCATAATTTAGCGTGGCAGGCAAGGGGGTGTTTTCATATTTAATTAAGCGCGCAATATCGGATTGTTGACGCTCAATGTAACCCGCATATTTACTCATAATTTCCAATTGATCAGCAACAGCCTCTGATACCTCTGGTAGCTCTAGATCACTCAGCGCATGCAAGTGTTGATAACTGATTTCAGGGCGCTTTAATAAATCATTGGCACGACAATCATGCTGCAAAGGCGTTTCTAATACGGGCTTTAAGGCGTCATTGTGCCCTACACGCACCCATGTGCTATTCAATAATGCATTGGTTTTGTCTAATGACTCACGTTTTTCACAAAAAGCCTGCCAACGCGCATCTCCCACTAAACCTAGTTCTCGTCCTTTTTCTGTTAAACGCAAATCAGCATTGTCTTCACGCAATAATAAACGATATTCAGCACGAGAGGTAAACATACGATAGGGCTCTTGTGTACCACAGGTAATTAAATCATCGATAAGCACCCCCACATAAGCCTCATCACGACGAGGACTCCATAACGGTTGCTCTTTACTGTATAAAGCCGCATTCATACCTGCAATTAGCCCTTGAGATGCCGCTTCTTCATACCCTGTTGTACCATTGATTTGGCCGGCAAAAAATAAATTAGCAAACGGTTTGGTTTGCAAATAGGGCGTTAAGCCGCGTGGATCAAAATAATCGTATTCAATCGCATAGCCAGGGCGCGTAATATGCGCATGCTCAAATCCTTTCAACGTACGTACAAATTGAACCTGTACATCAAAAGGCAGGCTTGTTGAAATACCATTAGGATACATTTCACTGGTGGTTAAACCCTCTGGCTCAACAAATATTTGATGCGACAACTTATCGGCAAATCGCACCACTTTATCTTCAATCGATGGGCAATAACGCGGCCCAACACCTTCAATTACACCCGCATACATCGGTGATTGATGTAAGTTTTGTCGAATAATGGCATGCGTCTGCTCTGTGGTATGTGTAATAAAGCACGGCATTTGTTGAGGATGTTGACTCACATCACCCATGTATGAAAAAACAGGCAATGGCGTATCACCTGGTTGCACTAGCATTTGACTATAATCCAGCGAGCGGCCATCAATACGCGGTGGGGTGCCTGTTTTTAAGCGCCCAACAGGTAAATTTAACTCACGTAAGCGCGCTGCAAGAGCAATAGCAGGTGGGTCGCCTGCACGTCCACCCGCATATTGATTCATGCCTACATGAATTTTTCCACCTAAGAACGTACCAACGGTTAATACAATGGTTTTGGCTCGAAAAATCAACCCCATCTGCGTGACGACACCACAAACCTTATCTCCATCCATGAGAACATCCTCAACCGCTTGTTGAAAAAGGGTGAGGTTGGGGGCTGCTTGTAGTTGTTGACGTATCGCGCGTCGATACAATACGCGATCCGCTTGGGCGCGCGTTGCACGAACAGCCGGTCCCTTGGATGCATTTAAAATACGAAATTGAATACCGGCTTTATCAGCCGCCATAGCCATTGCACCATCCAGCGCATCAATTTCTTTCACTAAATGGCCTTTACCAATGCCACCAATCGCAGGATTACATGACATTTGACCCAGCAAATCCATGTTGTGGGTCAGTAAAAGTGTTTGCGATCCCATGCGTGCTGCAGCAAGGGCTGCTTCTGTTCCCGCATGACCACCACCAATAACAATGACATCGTAATGTTTTTCAAGATTCATAATGGCACTTAAATAGGCAATAAAAAGCGCAATTATACACTTTTTTTAACGATGCACCAATACTGAAACAATGTAAAAAAGAAAACTAAACGTCTCGTTTTAAATACACATTATGATAGCATTAAGGTCAAATCGTCTTCACAGTTCTTTGTAAGGAGTTAATATGTTAACCGCATGGCAAAAAAAATATCCTGAACAATTTAACCAATGTCCTGTGTCG
>CAZNVR010000162.1:0-4645 GCA_964576655.1 uncultured Legionella sp.
AAACAGCAGCGCAAGCGTTTAAGATGCGAAGACTGTAAGCCCTGTCTATTTCATCCTGAAACGAGCTTGTCTGCATGGTGGTATAGTGTTCGACCAGCGCTTGTGTCTGTTGTTGAATGTCATGGATGTTCATGAAAAGTTCTCGTCGGTCTTTTATTTAACTATAGACTATAAGATAACAAAATATGCAATGGTTTATCCTTGCCCTAGCAGGGAAGTAGAGGTGAATGAACTAAATGAGCCTTTATGAAAAAATTAATGTGTAAGGGAGTTGCTTTTCATTTAAAGCAAGTGATAAACTGATTGTCCCCTGTATAAAAAGGGGAAGTTGTAGTTGTCTCTTAAGTTGTACTCAGGAAGAGTTAATTAGGGGGAATCACATGAATCACATCAAATCCGATGTTGTTATATTAAAACCAACATCTTCTTTTTTATCGTTCCTTGCGGAACAGCAGCCTGATCTTGAATTGCCTGATATTAAGGCATTGCGAACGAATCATACTGCTTATACTATCGCTAAGTGTGATACTGATGAAGAAACACTCGACGAAGTTGAACGTCACTTTCCTGCGATGTTTCGCTATGAAATTTGTCGTTTATTAGGTGAAAATGCTTGCAAGCATTTTGAGGGAAGTTTTCTTGATTTCTTAATGTGTTTTAAATTTGAACTGCATTCTCAAATTGTGGTGATGGAAAAATCAATACATCATGGCCATCAATTATTATGTGTTAAGCCACGATCTGTTTTATTAAAATGGATTAAAAATACATTTGCTGAACAACAAGCTGAACCACCGGAAGTATTTGAACGTATGAATCTGTCTCATATAACAGAAAATGCTACCGTATTGGTAAAAAACTTTAATCATCCTTCCGATGTTAAACCCTTTATTCAACAATATTATCGTCCTATTTTTAAAGCAGAAATGTTACGTATGTGTACTGATGCTGATCAATGGCCTGAAATTGATACGTTTCAAATGTTCAGACGTTATTTTGCAGTAGAAATTCATACTCAATTGGTTCATTTGAATGCAACATCACCAACATTGCGTGATTCTACTTGTGGACGCAGTGCTTATGCCCTTGATGCCTAAACTACTCAGCGTCAATGATCCGCAAATGGGATCTTGCATTTTGATAGGAGTGGCTTTAAGGGTGTAGGTTGTATTTGTAAGCTCGGTGAAGGATAAAGTATACCAACCTTCAGGTGATAACGACGTGCTAAGAACGTCTGTTAATTTTCCATTGCCTATGGTTGCTGTTTTATAAGTATGGTGTTGACCAAAATAGCCCTCCATTCGACAAGCTAAATCGAGTAAGGCCAATCGAGCATTCATTCGATGAGCGCGAACTATGTATTCATGATAGCTTGGGTAGGCTAGGGTTGAAAGAATGCTTATAATCATAAGTACTATCAATAATTCAATGAAAGAAAAACCTTTGATCATGTTGTATCTCGGTCTATGTGCTTAATCCATTGAAGCACTAGCAAGTTGGATATAGATTTATTATTCCATAATCGTATATTCAAACAAAGTATTTCTGGTAATCGCCGAATCAATTGGGTAAAATGGCACAAAAATAAACAGGAATACACGTTAATGACAAGTTATTGTGGTTATATTGCGCTTGTGGGGCGTCCTAATGTAGGAAAATCCACGTTATTGAATCGAATTTTACAACAAAAATTAAGCATTACTTCACGTAAACCTCAAACAACACGGCATAGTATCATCGGTATTCGCACCGAAGATGAATACCAATTTGTTTATGTTGATACACCCGGTATACATCAAGGTTCAAAAAAAGTCATGAATCGACTGATGAATAAAACCGCTATTAGTACACTGCGTGATGTAGATGCCGTGGCATTTTTAGTGGACGGTACACACTGGGAAGAAGAAGACGAATATGTACTGGGTTTACTAAAAAATATCGATGTACCTTGTTTTCTTGTAGTCAATAAAGTCGATAAAATTGCTGATAAAATGCAAATGCTGCCCTGGATTGAGGCTATTAGTAAACGTCATGCCTTTACCGCAATTATTCCTATTTCTGCTAAAACAGGTGTGCAGGTTGATCAGTTGCAAAGTGCACTGCGAGCGGTATTACCCGAAGGCCCTCATATGTATGGTGATGAACAATTTACTGATAGACCTATCCGGTTTTTATGTGCAGAATTATTGCGTGAGAAAATCTTTCGTTTATGCGGTCAAGAATTGCCATATTCTACTACTGTAGAAATTGAGTCATACAAAGATGAAGGCAATCTCATTCGTATTCATGCACGAATTTTATGTGACCGAGCTAATCATAAGCGTATGATTATTGGCGATAAAGGGAGTAAACTTAAAGAAATGGCCAGTAGTGCGCGAGTTGATATGGAAGACTTATTGGGTAAAAAAGTATTCTTGCAATGTTGGTGTAAGGTTAAGTCAGGTTGGTCTGATGATGAGCGTGTTTTAAAGCAATTAGGCTATGATCACTAAAGGCTATCACGCATGGATTTTACATAAACGCCCATCCGGTGATACCAGCGCACAAGTTACTTTTTTTACGCGTGAAAAGGGAATAATCAGTGCATTAAGCCGTGGTGGGCGCACACCTAAAAAGCAATCCTTGTTACAAGCATTTACCCCGTTGTGGGTATGTTTTGATACGCGTGGAGATTGGCATTATATTAATCAGCTTGACGTGATCTCACCTTCGCTCACACTTACAGGCCATTCATTATTTGCAAGTTTGTATGTGAATGAGATCATTTATCATGGTTTGTATCCATTTGATTCACATCCCATGCTTTACGATGCGTATACATACACAGTACAACAATTAACAACAACAACGCATCGTCAAGATATCGAGGCCTTATTAAGGCGTTTTGAATGGCAATTTTTATTATCATGCGGCTATAGTTTTTCACTAACGCATGAGGCTTTCACACAAAACCTTATTATGGCCCATCATGATTATGACTTTATTGCCGGAGAAGGATTTGTTTTGACAAATCAAGGGTTTTCTGGTGAATGTTTAATAGCGATGGCTAATGATCAATTGAATGATGACTCTGTACTTAAAGTTGCAAAATGGATCATGCGGCGAGCCATTGATCATGCTTTAAATGGAAAACAGATTAAAGCTCGTGAATTGTATCTACAAACGCTATCCTAACGTTGTAACCTTAAGAAGGATATGCAAAACTATACTCCTATTTTTTATAGAGAATTTAACTTTGATTGACCGTCCAGAAGGTGGTGAACGAGCCATTCTAGTTCAGTTAGCATTGCCAGGCATTGCTGCAGATACTGCGTTGGCTGAATTCAGTGAGTTGGCTGTTTCTGCTGGTGCTGAAGTTCTAGGTTGTGTTTTAAGCACACGAATAGCGCCGGAAGCAAAATATTATGTTGGGCTTGGTAAGGCTCAAGAAATACATGAGCAAGTGAAAGCAGTAGGTGCTGAATTAGTACTTGTTAATCATGCTTTATCACCGTCTCAGGAGCGTAATCTCGAGCGTTTATTAGAGTGCCGAGTTCTAGATCGAAGTGGCTTAATTCTTGATATTTTTTCGCAGCGAGCACGCACGTTCGAAGGTAAGCTGCAAGTTGAATTAGCACAATTAAAGCATTTATCAACACGTCTTATCCGTGGTTGGACTCATCTTGAGCGTCAAAAGGGTGGCATTGGTTTGCGTGGGCCTGGTGAGACGCAACTTGAAACAGATAGACGTCTACTACGTGATCGAATTAAATTAATCAATAAAAGATTAGAAAAGGTTCGTAGCAGTCGTGATCAAAACAGACGTGCACGACTTAAATTTTCTATGCCTACAGTGTCTCTTGTTGGATATACTAACGCAGGTAAATCGTCGTTATTTAATGCGTTAACAGGCGCTGGAATTTATGCGGCAGATCAGCTGTTTGCAACACTTGATCCAACCATCCGAAAACTTGATTTAGCTGGAGCAACCTCCATTCTGTTGGCTGATACTGTAGGTTTTATTCGAGACTTACCCCACCAATTAATACAAGCCTTTCATGCAACACTTGAAGAAACAAAGGAAGCTGAACTGTTATTACATGTGATTGACGCAGCCGATCCTAATTGGCAAGAAAATGTTGCAGCGGTAGAACATGTTTTAAAAGAAATCGGTATTGATGGTGTTAAATTAATTCAGGTCTTTAATAAAATAGATTTATTAGATGGCTGGCCTGCTCGTATTGATCATGATGATGGTGTCTGTAAAGTTTGGGTGTCCTCTCAAACGTGCGCCGGTTTAGAGTTATTGCGTGAAGCAATTATTACCCAACTTTATGGTGATGTGATTGAAGAAGAGGTCTTTATTGGCGTTGATGAAGCCAAGTTACGTGCCAAATTATATGAATTTGGTGCTGTGGTAGGTGAAACGTTGCTTGATGAAGGTGGGTGGATGATGAACATTCGCATGAATATAGCCGAAATGCGTCGATTATTTCCCTTAAAACAGGAGAAAATCTCCGTTTCTACATAATTTATCTCTATATTGAGCTAAATTTTAAAATGGAGTTTTTCATGAATTATTCACTCTAACTTTCTAAACCTACAGCAATTTTATGTTACACTAAACTGTAGCAGTAACCATGGGAGTAAATTTGGATATATGTTC
>CAZNVR010000163.1:0-3153 GCA_964576655.1 uncultured Legionella sp.
AACCCCGTGGACAACTCACAAATAACGAATAGTTCATACTAGATAAGGCCTTATAAAACGAAATAGCGCTTTACTTGCGCCGGTATGCTTTTCTTTGGATTGCTCATCAATTGCTTTTTTTATCAACTGCCGTAGTTGTTGCACATCAATGGATGGATAGGCTTGAATAAATTCAGTTAATGCAATTTTTCCCTCGTCAATCAAACGTGAGCGCCAATGTTCAACTGCATGAAATCGCGCTGTTTGTGAGCTGTCTTCTGCTTGTAAATCGGCATAAGCCGCAATAATACCCTCAAAGTCTGCAGCACGCATAAATTTGCCAATTAACATCGCTTGCCGTTTAACAGCACCATGACTTTTTAACGATTTCGCTTCAATAATCGCGTGTTTTAAATCATCGGTTAAAGGAAGTGCTGCCAATTTATCCAAACTTAAACCAATCAATTCAACGCCAATTTTTTTTAATGCCTCAGCATCGCGTTTTTTTTGCGATTTACTTATAAATTCGTCCATATCATAACCATCTGCAATAAATTTGGACGAATTATAGTTTATTTTAAACGTGTTTGCGAGGCTTTAAGCAGAAGCCAATGTCATAGAACGGCCCTCTCGTTTACGGCTTAAATAAGTACGACTCACTGCAAACAAATTATATGTCACAATTAAAATCAACAGCGAATGCAACCAGGTAATGGTTAAATGTTTAAAGATTAACACCACAAACATCACCCCCACACACCCTGCCAAACTTAAAATCAATGTTTTTTTCAAGGGGATTTTATCTTGTTGTAAAAACGCTAAGGTGGTTAATGGCTGCTGCATAGCGCCTGCTGTTGTCATAATAGGAAAAGCAACAAGCGGTGAGACGCCCAATAAAAACAACACGGCTTGTACCAAAACAAATAAGCCAATACCCACCGAAGTTAAAACCCCGCATAACACCATACCAAAAAATCCTGCAATTAATTTCCAAGAGGTTAGGGCCATCAGCTCACCACCCACAGGGAATAAATGAAGCTGCTTACTCAGCAAGAGGGCTATGATCAAAGTAAAACAACAGATCATCGCCAGACGTATCGCCTGCTTGCTTAATCGACTCACGACACTGCCACCCAATACTCCGCCAATACATGTGCCTGCAACCAGCGTAATTAACGTGGTTAAATCGACATCAATGAGTTGCATAAAAAATAAAGACTCAATCACACCAGGAATAACCTGCGCACCGTTGTTCATCGCAGGTAACTCTTCATCATGAAATGTACCTAAAAGACCTGCTAACGCAATATTAACAGCAAAACTGCCCATGCCCAGCGCATCAGAAATAAACGCAACAATACCACTACCTATTAATTTGCAATAATCTACTACAGATAAACGAACCTCAGGTTGTCGTTTCAATTTATAAAACATCACACCGACGCACACTAAATTTAAAGCAAGAATGCTAAGCATTATCAAGTTCATGGCCATAAGGATCTCTTTTAGGTCAAATTTAGCGCAGTTTATCAGTAAAACATGATGTATTGCAAGCACTGCCAGAGTAGCCCTTCTCTTTTTAAAGACTAAAACGAGTTTTTTTGCCTGAGAGTCGTGCTTTATGTACCGTATCCATACATTTTTGATGAATATTGGAATCTAGACTGTTGGTTTTTATTTTGCACTTTTGGATGCGTTTACACGGATTCCCGTTGCGCTTTTGTCCACCCCTGTGATTGATTTATGTTAGAATACAGACCTACTGTTTAATAGGTAATCCAATGGCACATCGAGCTCGCAAACGATTTGGTCAAAATTTTTTACAAAACATACAAATTATCGACCATATTATTCGTTCTTTAAATCTTCAATCTACTGATAATGTACTAGAAATTGGCCCAGGCTTAGGCGCACTAACAACCCCACTACTACAAACGTTAGACCATTTAACAGCCGTTGAAATTGACCGCGATTTACAAGCCCATTTAACTCAAACGTTTGGCGCTACTGGCAAATTAAATATCATTGATGCTGATGCCTTAACGATTGATTATAGCCAATTTGGTCAGCGCCTTCGCATCATTGGTAACCTACCTTATAATATCTCAACACCATTGTTATTACGTTTATTGCATTACACCACTCACATTGATGATATGCACTTTATGTTGCAAAAAGAAGTCGTAGACAGAATGGCCGCAGGCCCTGGGAGTAAAGCCTATGGACGACTGAGTGTCATGTTACAATATTATTGTAATGTGGAACATTTGTTTGATGTACCACCTAGCGCGTTTAATCCTGAACCCAAAGTTGATTCTGCCATAGTAAGACTGACTCCACTAACACATTCACCTTTCCCAACGGTTGAATTTAGTCATCTTGAGCGCTTGGTTGCATGCGCGTTTTCCATGCGCCGTAAAACATTAGCCAATAATTTAAAACCGCTCATCAGCGCTGCAAGTTTAATTGATTTAGGCATAGATCCTGTAAAACGGCCTGAGCAAATTAGCGTCATGGAGTATGTTCATATCACTCAGGCTGTGGCAATGAAATTATAATTTCATTGAGATCCCTCCCCCAATAAATTGTTTAAAGCTGTCGACTTGATGGGTTAATTGCTGACCCACTTCTAAATCTAGAACAATATTTGGGGTGAGTGAATAAAGAATGCCAACATCTGCATTATAATTTCCCCCAAGACCAGGACCTGTCTTGGTTTGAGCAAACGCTTCGATAAACACACTCATGTGTTCAGTAGGTAAATAAAGCAATGCCGTACTTGGATTAAAACTGTTAAATCGCTCCCCTCCCCAAAAACGGCTTTCCGTTGACGTACTTTCACCAGCCATGAACGTTAACAGCAAATCAGAGCGCACATGATAACTAAACATTCCGTTGATCATCCCGCCAACACCTTGATTTCCAAATGACGTACTGCCTCCGGCTGGTGTTAAAAATACTTCTGCCGAAGCAACCCAATCTTGACCATAAAAAAATTCACGCTTTGCCCCAATGGTTGTTGTACTAGCACCGGAATAAGGTTTAAAGGTTTGTTGATTATACGTAGGCAATATCACGACAAACTCGGTACTCTCAGGCAATCCTATAAAAACCGCTGATTGTGGAAACGTTTGTAGCCCTTCTGCTTGTGTAAAACGTTTATACTGATAACCT
>CAZNVR010000163.1:3163-4627 GCA_964576655.1 uncultured Legionella sp.
TTCAATCATCACCTCTCTAGACGACAAAACACAAGGCGTATTGGTAATACTTCCTCTATCGGTTATTTCTCGTAAAGAAACATTTTGGCAAGGATTAACTGGTGTTGCAGTACTTGCATTAACCGCTATAATAAGAAGAATTGCCCCTAAAAAAACCGTACTTAACCATTTTAAATACACACATTTCTCCAATACAATAATCAAAAAGCTTAACATGAATTAAGCGAGAGAAAAAACAGGAGGTTTATCTTGTTTCACCATCATGGTAAAAAAAGAACAGTTCAATCCAGACCGTTATCTGATTTAACACCTATCAGCCATGCTAAATCACTCTTAGCCGACACGAAACGACAAGGGCTGATACACAAAATTGCTGACTCCCTAAGTCTTGATCCAAAGCGCATGGAATCCCTGTGCTTAACATTATTAAATGCTTATGCCAATCAATGCCAACGGTTACCAGAAACTGCAAATAGTTATTACTCTCAACCCGCAGGATTATTGGATCATGCATTAAATCGTACAGAAGCGGCATTGCATCTCTTGCGGCAACATATGATACATGAGCAAATTGAGCCATCTGAAGAACAAAAACGCTGGTTATATACCTTGTTTTCCGCATCAATACTGCAAGGTATAGGAAAATTACAATTGGACTTTAGTGTTGAATTATTTGATGTACATGGCTATTTTATCCGCTCATGGAATCCTTTACTAACAACAATCGCAACCGATGCCAAGTATTATTATTATGAATTTACTAAAAATACGGATGAAGATTTACGCAAGCGATTAAACTTATTATTAGCCTATCAGCTGATGCCAGAAAAAGGATTTACCTGGATTGCTGAACACCCAGAAACGCTTGCCACATGGCTTGCACTACTTAATGAAGATACTCATAGTGCGGGCATGCTAGGTCTTATTTTAGAACGAGCAGATGCCATTGCCATTCAGCGCGATTTAACTCAATTTTTAATTACCCATCAAGGCATTATTGATACAGGTCGTAATCATAGAATAGGTACGTTTATTGATGTGCTACCTGAGTCTAATCTGGAAAAAGAACGGCTATTAGGAGCTGAGTTTATTCTATGGTTAACCCATGAACTAGACAAAGGGCGATTTTCTATCAACAAACTTCCTATCATTATGCTGCCCGCAGGATTGCATTTAACCAAGGAAGTGTACCAGTTTTTTATGAAAGAGCATCCTGAGGTTAAACATTGGCAGGCGATAGAAAAAGGCATCATGACGTTAGGCATACATCAACGAGATGCCACCGATGGTCTGGTTTTAGAAAAATTTTCCGTCGTGCTACCTGATGAAGTACATCTCAATGATGTAGCACACGGTCACGAAAAAACTGTCTCTGCTATTGATACCATGCGTATTCAACAATCACCTAACCAACCTGAACCTCTACAACATTTATCCGCATCAGGAACCTGGCAAATCACAGAG
>CAZNVR010000164.1:0-4579 GCA_964576655.1 uncultured Legionella sp.
CTGAAACGTTTCATGTTTTAAAATCAGTCCTGAAAGCACGAGGGCTAAATACATCAATTGGTGATGAAGGGGGATTTGCACCTAATCTTACATCCAATCGTGAAGCGTTGGATATGTTGATGGAAGCGGTTGAAATGGCCGGTTTCTCATTGGGGCGTGATATTGTCTTTGCATTGGATGTGGCTTCGTCAGAATTATGGAAAGATGGCATGTATCATATGCAATCTGAACACAGAACAATGAGTAGTGAGGCGTTAATTGAGTACTATGCGGATTTAGTGTCTCATTATCCGATTGTGAGTATTGAAGATGGTCTTGATGAGCGTGATTGGAATGGTTGGCAGCAATTAACAGCGCGTTTGGGCGAGCGCATTCAATTGGTTGGTGATGATCTGTTTGTGACTAATCCTGCTATTTTACAACAAGGCATTCAACAAAACCTGGCAAATGCAGTATTAATTAAACCCAATCAAATTGGTACATTAAGTGAAACACGAGAAACCATTCGTCTGGCACATCGCCATGGTTATCGTTGTGTTATGTCACATCGTTCAGGTGAAACGGAAGATACGTTTATTGCTGATTTGGCTGTGGCTACAGGTTGCGGGCAGATTAAAACCGGCTCTTTATGCCGAACAGATCGAGTGGCTAAATATAATCAACTGTTACGTATAGCAGAAACCAGCGGTTTATCTTACGCAAGGCTTTCGCTCGCTCCGTGGGCATAGTCAGTATACAATAGTAATACTACATCCTGAATGGATTCTTATTATGCGAATGGTCGTTATTTTTTTGATAGTGGCACTCATCGGTTTGCAAGGTAAATTATGGGTAGGGGATGGTAGTGTGTCTCATTGGCTTCTTCTTGAACAAAAAATTGCTATTCAAGAAGAAGAAAATAAAAAGTTAGCCGCGAGTAATCTTGCTATTGAAGCGGATATTATCGAACTTAAATCAGGTGAGCAGGCACTAGAAGAGCAGGCACGTTTTGAATTAGGTATGGTTAAAGAAGGCGAAACGTATTATCAATTCGCTGATTAACGTTTAGGTTGTAGGTTAATATGTCGAATGAAACCAAACCATTGGTCGATGAGGAGCGTCGACGTTTTCTTGTGACTAGTGCTTGTGCATTAGGTGGGATCGGTGCGTTATGCGCATTAACACCTTTTGTTAGTTCATGGATGCCTAGTCAAAAAAACCTGGCAGCAGGAGCGCCAATACAAGTTGATTTACGTCAGATACAACCCGGTGGACAACTAACGGTTGTCTGGCGAGGAAAACCAGTTTGGATTATTCGACGTACCCCAGACATGCTTCAACAACTGCTCACCGATACAACCGAACTTCGAGACCCTGATTCTCATGTGGCGCAACAACCTGACTATGCTCAAAATAATTATCGTTCTATTAAGCCTGAGTTTTTGGTTTTAATTGGTTTATGTACACATTTAGGTTGTTCTCCCAAATATGAACCCAACGGACGTGACATCAAACACCATACGGGTGGTTTTTATTGCCCATGCCATGGTTCAATGTTTGATTTGGCAGGACGCGTGTTTAAATCAATGCCCGCACCGATTAATTTGCAAGTTCCACCTTATCGTTTTCTGAATGATCATACCATTTTGATTGGAGAAGACGCGCATGCATAAACTCATTGCCTGGATTGATGCTCGTTTTCCGTGGTTATGTCGGTTTAAAACGTATCTAAGTCATTATTATGTTCCCAAAAATTTGAACATCTACTACTTTTTTGGATCGTTTGCTTTGTTGGTTTTATGTAATCAATTGTTGAGTGGTGTATGGTTAACTATGTTTTATACACCAACAGCCCTTGATGCATTTCATTCCATTGAGTACATCATGCGAGATGTTAATTACGGATGGCTTTTGCGCTATTTACACTCAACAGGTGCTTCAGCCTTTTTTATTGTGCTTTATTTACATATTTTTCGTGGCTTATTGTATGGCTCGTATCAAAGACCTCGTGAATTGGTCTGGTTGTTAGGTATGGTATTGTTTATTTTGTTAATCATGGAAGCTTTTTTTGGATATTTATTGCCATGGGGGCAAATGTCTTATTGGGGCGCACAAGTGATTACCGCTTTATGTAGTGCCATTCCATATGTGGGTGAGGCCATCATGACCTGGTTGCGAGGAGACTATACTGTAGGTAATGCAACGCTACAGCGTTTTTTTGCTTTGCATGTGATTGCCGTACCTTTACTGGTGTTATTTTTTGTTGTGTTGCATATCATGAGCCTGCATGCGGTGGGTTCAAACAACCCTCAAGGGATTGATATCAATAAGTATAAGGATGCACAAGGCAAGCCGCTAGATGGCATCGCATTTTATCCCTATTATGTTATGAAAGATTTTTTAGCTGTGATGGTGTTTTTATCGCTGTTTTTTGCGGTTGTCTTTTTTTTTCCGGAGATGGGAGGGTATTTTTTAGAACCGGAAAATTTTGCTCCAGCTAATTTGTTGTCAACACCCGAACACATCACGCCCGTATGGTATATGGCGCCATTCTATGCCATGTTACGAGCGATTCCTGACAAGTTACTCGGTGTGTTGGTCATGTTGTTTTCTTTGAATATATTGTTTTTTTTGCCATGGCTTGATAAAAGTCCTGTACGATCAATGCGTTACAAAGGTGCTTACTCACGTATTGCATTAACCCTGCTGGTGATTAGTTTTCTTTTGTTAGGTTATTTAGGTACGGTGGATGTTTCACCATTTAAGCTGATGTTGTCACGACTATGTATGGTTGTTTATTTTTTGTATTTTTTATTAATGCCACTATACAGTCGTATTGACGTATGTAAGCCCGTACCAGATAGGATTTCTTAAATGATGTTACGAGGAATCCTGTTGTTGTTATGTAGTAGTCTGCAAGTGTTTGCATTAGATACCGTGCAACGAGGAGAGCGTGTTTTTACAAGTTATTGTGCAGGTTGTCATACACTTCGTTACACCAGCTCATTGTTACAAAAAAATAGTTTGCTTGATGAGGATGCACGCCAATGGTTTGGACGCATGCCGCCAGATTTATCATTAATTGCACGTGAGCGAGGTGCTCGATGGCTTTATGATTATTTAACAGGGTTTTATGAAGATAAAACCAGACCGTTTGGTACGAATAATCATGTTGTTCCTGATGTGGGTATGCCAAATGTGCTGGCTTCATTGGATAAAGGCACCTTGAAACAAGTAGCGCATGATGTAGTGGGCTTTTTAGTTGAGGTTGCAGAGCCTCATCGCAGCCTTCGTTATCGAATTGGTTTTTTTGTTATGGTTTTTTTAGCCGTGTTTGGATTATTAATTTATCGATTAAAGACCTTATGCTGGCGTGATTTAAATGGAAAAATTTAAATTAAATTGAGGTTCATTTGTTTTTTTTCGGCACGATGCATTTAAATGTGGTAAAATACTGAACTGCAAAGCGAGTTAATGAATGACGAGGAGTTGCTAATGGCTATTGTTGCAAAGCGTACAATTATGTCTTTGTATTCGGACAATGATGATATATACAGTCATCAAGCTCGAATTGTATTGGCTGAAAAAGGCGTGAATGTTGAAATCATGCCAGTTAAAACCACAGAAATACCTGCAGATTTATTGGCAATAAACCCGTATGGAACGGTGCCTACTTTAATTGATCGTGATTTAGTTTTATATGAAGCTCGTATCATCATGGAGTATTTAGACGAGCGTTTTCCGCATCCACCGTTATTGCCTGTTTACCCAGTAGCTCGTGCTGAAACACGTAAAATGATGCATCGTATTGAGCAAGATTGGTATTGTTTATTGCAACGCATTCAAAACAATCAAGATGCGCAAGCTGCGCGTGATTTGTTGCTTGAAAGTCTTATTGGTCTTGAATTGGTTTTTGCAGATAAACTGTACTTCCTGAGTGATGAGTTCTCTTTATTGGATTGTGCATTGGCTCCATTATTGTGGCGTTTGCCTGTTTTAGGTATCGACATTCCACTTGAAAGCAAAGCACTGCATGCTTACATGCATCGAGTATTTAAGCGCGAAGCGTTTCAGGTTAGTTTAACGGATGCTGAGAGACAATTAAGGGCTGCATAATCATGATCATGACTTCAAATAAGCCTTATTTTATTAGAGCGCTTTACGATTGGATTGTTGACAATGATTTAACGCCATATCTACTGGTGAATGCTGAATCGTCAGACGTTGATGTGCCACAAGAACACGTTAATGACGGTAAAATTGTATTAAATATTTCACCTAATGCATGTCGTGGATTATTACTCGAAAATGATCGAATTGTATTTTCCGCTCGATTTTCAGGCCAGGTTACACAGATATTTGTGAATCCTATGGCGGTTTTGGCCATTTATGCAAAAGAAAATGGCCGAGGCATGGAGTTTGGTGAAAAATATGATGACATGCCAACCAAGCCTGCTACACCGACATCCTCACGTCCTGTTGTACGTAAGCGACCTGCATTGACCTTGGTTAAGCCAGAGAAGAACAACGATGAATAAGGGCGTAGGTTAGAGGATGTTCTAACCTGTCTCTGATGGGCGAGGTGGCTTTTTAATGATTG
>CAZNVR010000165.1:0-4575 GCA_964576655.1 uncultured Legionella sp.
ATCCCTTGTTGCATCATCATCAGCATAATGTCCATCCCCCCATGTATGAGTTTGAGAGGACCTGGCGTTTGCGTTAAACGCTGACTCACGTCCATATTGATCATACGTTTTGCGTTTCTCTGGATCTTTTAATACCTCATATGCCTCGCCCAATTCTTTAAACTGTTCTTCAGCACCAGGTTCTTTATTTAAATCAGGGTGATATTTACGTGCTAATTTTCGATATGCCATCTTAATGTCTTGAGGTGTTGCCTCACGACTTAGACCCATGATTTTATAATAATCTTTATATTCCATCATCCAATCATCCATTGATTAAAGTCGATTCATCAAAATATTATTTACCAAGTTAACGTTAACTATCATTTCATTGAGATTAGCAGATCAACTACATTTATTCTAATTTATTAAAAAAATACCAAATTGGCTTTTTTAATGCTAATCTTAATGGGGAATCAAGGAAAATTCTTAGTCATTAACCAAGGAGAAACATTATGGTTACTCAAGTCACTCATGTCGATGAGCACAATTATCATTGCACTTCCCATATTTCCTGGTCTGCTATTATCGCTGGGGCGTTGGTTGGTGTCGGTCTAGGTTTTCTACTTAATTTATTTGGCGTTGCTATTGGCTTGTCTGCTTTTTCCATGAGCGACCAAGGTGCTGCAACGATTGCTATTGGTGGATTACTTGGGTTAATTATCGCTACAATTATTGCAATGTATTTTGCAGGCCTAACCTCGGGTTATCTCGGCCGTAATCATATGCCTCGGTGCCACATGGGCTTGATTTATGGCTTTACTACATGGAGTGTTGCTATTATTTTAACAGCCATGTTAACTGCACATCTTGGAAGCTACATTGACACTTACACAACAACTGTTACAAAAAATAATGTTGTTGTTACACAAAAAGCCGTATCAGTAAAAGCATCAACAAACCAGGATAAACAAACCATTGTCAATGTTACACCTAAAGAAGCCAGTGGTGGAATGGCGGTGGGTGCCTTTATTGTATTTGGTATGTTTTTTGTAGGTGCATTTTCAAGCTGCCTAGGCGCACATCACGGCATGACCTGCAAAAAAGAATAAGTCATATTTCATCCATTATAAGCGGACGATAACTGTCCGCTTTTTTTAGATATCATATCAATCTAACCAATGCTATCATGCTTCATATTTTCACAAATTGAAGAATGATAATGACCGATAACCTTGATTTTTCCCATCTTGCATTAAATACCGCACTCTATTCTAATCTGTTGTCCTTGAATTATAAAACCATGACATCCATTCAAGCTCAAAGCTTACCTCACATGTTAAATGGCAACGATGTAATTGCCAAAGCCCATACAGGAAGTGGCAAAACAGCAGCATTTGGTTTGGCTTTATTAAATAAAATCAATCTTAAATTTTTTGCAATTCAAGCCTTGGTGTTATGCCCTACTCGGGAATTAGCAGAGCAAGTTAGTCAAGCGATTCGTCAACTGGCAAGACAATTGCCCAACGTTAAAATTATTAATTTATCCGGTGGTATGCCCATGAGAGCACAATTGGATTCATTAAAACATGGCGCACACATTGTGGTCGGTACACCAGGACGTATACAAAAACATTTGGAAAAAGCCTCCCTACGGCTGGACAACAGCACAACACTCGTATTAGACGAAGCGGATCGAATGCTTGATATGGGTTTTTTAGATGCCATTCGTGCTGTTATCAACTATTGCCCGAAAAACAGACAAACATTCTTGTTTTCAGCGACATATCCTGCAGAAATCAGGCAAATATCCCAAGAATTTATGCAAAACCCAATTGAGGTGTCCGTAGAAAATGCTCACGTTGAAAAAAACATTAACGAGCTATTTTATGAGGTCTCTGTAGAGAATAAATATTCGGTATTAAGTGCTCTTTTGAAACAACACAATCCGGTTTCTTGTCTCATTTTCTGTAATACAAAACAACTCTCAACTGAATTAATGAAACAATTAAAACAGGATGGCCATAGCGTTATGGCTCTAAATGGAGATATGGAACAGATTGATCGAGATTTAGCTATCATTCAATTTACTAACCACAGTTGTTCCATTTTAATTGCAACGGATGTCGCAGCACGTGGGCTTGATATAAAAGAACTTCCGTTAGTCATTAACTATGAATTAGCCTACGATAGAGATGTTCATACCCATCGTATTGGTCGTACAGGACGCGCTGGAAGCACAGGCCTTGCGATTAGTTTAACCCTGCCTTCTGATGCCTATCGTATTTGCGCACTCGAAGATCTGAACTCCCAGCCCTTAACCTGGGGTAAAATCACAGATATTTCACCCCATCACCAAGACGTACGTCTCACACCTAAAATGTCCACTTTATGTTTAGATGTAGGCAAAAAAGATAAAATCCGTGCTGGAGATATATTAGGTGCTTTAACAAAAGATGTGGGGCTACCAGGAGATGTTATTGGAAAAATTGATATTCTTCCTATGTCATCTTATGTGGCCATTCAAAAAAAACACGCCACAATGGCATTACAATCATTGAAACAAGGAAAATTAAAAGGACGTCGTGTAAACGTTCGAACCATTTAATTTAAATGACATTGCGCCTCATCAGCATGAGGTATGTAAAACAAGCAAAAATACACTCTTAGTTTGCCCTAAAAGTTTAAATATTAATCTATACTTAGTTTAAGATATAACTTGGGGCATCACATGTCATTTAAACCATACAATACAATACAAGAAATGATACTGGATGTCACAGGCTCCCCCAACGATGCAACGCCTGATTCAGCACATGAAAATGCGCTTCATAATCGTTTTATTTATCAAAAATATGAAAATCGGCACCAACAAACGATTATTGTTAAACAATTTAATGCATCGTCTTACAATGGACCTACAACCTATGATTTTATAGAGCGTCTCAACACCATTTATGACGCAACAAAAAAAGCCTTGCCGCAAACGACCCACCATATATTAGATGCAGAAAAACAAAAAACGCTAGCGGCCATCGTACATGATTGTCAAGTCGCACCTATTGCGATACATAAACTTCTAGAGAAAGAAAAAGAGTTATTAAAAATAATCACTAAAGCCAAGTATCATTTGCAATCATTTATGTTCAAAGCCATGTTCGGTGCTAAACCTGACGTGTTTAAAGATCAAAATAAACTCAAGCAATTATTAATCCGTATAGCCAAAGAAGAATCCATGATAAATGCTAACCATGGTCGACCCAATTTTATCAATTATTACCCTGTAGATAACCCCAAACTATCTACTCGAGTAAGCCTTAATCGTGTGGTGGGTGATGCTATTCCTAGTACAGAACGCAACGGAGCAAAACTGCCTAATTTTGTAGAATGTGGCATTGGTTATATGGACAATGATAAATACATACAGCAATTTCAAGGCTATCGACACAGTTCCTATACCCCCATTAAAATGATTGATCCAAATTTTGATGATTCCAATTACCAGTATCTATTTGGCAATCAAAAAAAACGACTCACAGCAATTAACCGTGTTAAATTTAGACGACGACAAAATGCTGCCCGTTGTGCTAAGGATATGTTGACTGAGTTAGCAAGGCAGGAACTTGCAAAAGGACATGAACAACCCTTTGCACTGCATTTGTCTTCATTAGCCATGCTCTCTCCCATCAAAGGAGATAAATTTGTTTTAAAACGTGGCGAATCAGAACATCGACAATTAAAAGAAAGTTACAATGCGTTAATGATGTATAATCATCAAGATATCGTTCTTGACGTTGATGGCCAACTTATAAAAGTAAAACCCTCGATTAATATCATGAATGCGGCATCCAATTGGCATGGAATAAAAACATCAAAATACATGCAATCGACCCTTGAAAAAAACATTAATAATCAAGGACTAAATCAATACATTACAGATACAGAGCGTTATTTAAATTCAGATTTATTTGCAAATAATACCACACTAAATCATCTATTCACTCAACAAGCCGCAGCAGAAACAGCATTATCTCAAGACTATTCTAAACTCGCTTTATTTATGGAACAGTCAGAAAATGCATCATTGGATCCAATCTATTTAAATTTGCTGCAAACCATAGAAAATAATCGCCTACATACCTATCAAATTGAACAAGATATTTTGCAAGAACGCATGCGCATTTTAAATAGCAATCGCTCCAATATAAAACAACGCATGGAATACCTTTGTAACAAAACGCATATATCCACACAAGAAGAGGTTGAGGCACTGTTTTACCAATCCTTATTTATGTACATGGATAAACAAACAGAACCCGTACAATTTGGTGTACGGTATTTATTAGTCAATCAAAAAATGGGTAAAACCGTTGATTTTTATTGTAAAAGTGGTGAGGACAGAACGGGACGCATGCAAAATTTACTTGAAGAATTATGTATTTTTTCCAAAGAAAAAGGATATTTTCCTCGTTATGATTTCACGAATAAATGCATCGAAAAAACTGATGCTAAAAGACAACAATCCATCGCTAAAATTGTTTCTGAACGAAGTGTAAGTCGCGATAATACCAATGCAAATGCTGAAGGCGCGCGAGG
>CAZNVR010000166.1:0-4509 GCA_964576655.1 uncultured Legionella sp.
CATTGGACCAAACGTGCTATCAATGGCAAGAACAAAATTTAATGATGAATGAATGCCCCGATGAATTTACATTAACCATCAAAACACGCATTCTTCCTCAAGAAAACACCAAATTGTCTGGCCTCTATCGCTCCAATCATTTATTTTGCACCCAATGTGAAGCCGAAGGGTTTCGTCGTATCACCTACTTCCCTGATCGTTCAGACATATTATCTATTTACACCACTCGAATAGAGGCCTCCAAACAAGACTACCCAATATTATTATCAAATGGTAATTTAATCGAATCCGGTGATAGTGCTCATGATAGACACTGGGTGATCTGGCATGACCCATTCAAAAAACCATCGTATTTATTTGCCCTGGTTGCAGGCAATCTTGCTTGTATCAACGATGAGTTCATTACTTGTTCTGGAAAAACGGTTGATTTACGTATTTATGTCGAACCAGGCAATGAAGATAAATGTGCGCATGCACTCACCTCGTTAAAAAAGGCCATGCGTTGGGATGAAGAACAATATGGTCGCGAATATGATCTGTCTATTTTTATGATAGTCGCAGTCAGTGACTTTAATATGGGAGCGATGGAAAATAAAGGGCTAAATATTTTTAATTCCAAATACATTTTAGCTCGCCCTGATAGTGCAACAGACCAAGATTATGCTGGCATTGAAAGTGTAGTTGCTCACGAATACTTCCATAATTGGACGGGTAATCGCATCACTTGTCGTGATTGGTTTCAATTAAGTTTAAAAGAAGGTTTAACTGTATTTCGTGACCAGGAATTCTCACGAGATATGAATTCTTATGACGTCAATCGTATTTTAGATGTGAAAGCATTACGCAATGTTCAATTTCCTGAAGATGCTGGACGTATGGCGCATCCAGTTAGACCAGAATCCTATCAAGAAATTAATAATTTTTATACAGCAACCATTTATAACAAAGGGGCTGAAGTCATTCGTATGCAACATACGTTATTAGGAAAAGCAGGTTTTCGTCGAGGCATGGATTTATATTTCGAACGTCATGATGGACAAGCTGTAACCATTAATGATTTTGTGGCGGCAATGGAAGATGCAAATCATATTGATTTAACACAATTCAAACGATGGTATAGTCAGGCAGGCACGCCGAATGTGCATGTTTGCTCTGAATATATGGATGGCACCCTAACCTTATCATTCACTCAATCATGTCCTGCCACTCCTGAATGCACGGATAAAAAACCTTTTCATATTCCAATTAAAATCGCTTTATTTAATGCAGCAGGTCAACAATTATCTGTTGAACCCTCTGTTATTGAGTTACGTAAAACCCATGAACGCATCCAATTTACGAACTTAAATGAACAACCCATCGTGTCTTTATTAAGAGATTTTTCAGCACCGATTCATTTGCACCGAGAATTAAGTGAAACAGAACTGTTAAACCTTTTGCGCGTTGAAACCAATGGGTTTGCCAAATGGGAAGCTGCACAAAACTTGGCAATCAACTGCTTGCTGCACTGGTATAACAGTCCACAACATGAATGGCATATGCCAAACACATTGCAACAAGCCTATCGCCATATATTAAACGATGACACACTTGACTATGCATTACGCGCAGAACTCTTAACGCCACCTTCTTACGAAGATGTAGCCTCGAAACTAAACTTGGTTGATGTTGAACGCGTAGAAGCCGCGCGTGACTTTTTTAAAATAGAACTTGGACGTGGATTATTCCACGACATACACGCTTGTTATAAACATTTATCCGCTGTAGATAATGACGCGAATAAACAAGCCTATGGTCGTCGTAAATTACGTAATGTTTGCTTAAATTTTATGATGAAAGCAGACGAAGAGGCGTCCTTAACGCTCTGCAGCCAGCAATTCTCAATGGCTACAAATATGACCGACCAAATCGCAAGCCTTGTATTGTTAATCAATAGCAAGCAAGCCCAGGTTCGTGAAAAAGCACTTGATGCGTTTTATCAACAATGGAAACAAGATGATCTTGTATTGGATAAATGGTTTGCCTTGCAAGCAAGTAGTGAATTACCAAAAACGCTTGTACAGGTTAAAAAATTATTATCACATGCAGAGTTTAATATTAAAAATCCAAATAAAGTACGCGCACTGATTGGTGCATTTACGTCAAATTATCGCTACTTTCATGCGCAAGATGGCAGTGGCTATACGTTTTTAACAGAGATGTTATTAATCCTGGATAAAATCAATCCACAAATAACAGCGCGTTTAGCAACCCCTTTTACTCGCTGGCAACGCCTGGATTCAATCAGACAAGACTTGATTAAACATCAATTGCAGCTCTTATCGGCACAAGACTTGTCGCGCGATTTAAAAGAGTTGGTTGAAAAAAGTTTATCCTTATAAGGATAAAAAAGACTAAAGCGCAGAATAAAAACTGCGCTTTAACCCTAACGGGCGGTTAATTCTCCACACAGATTAGTTTCCATTAACTGTTTAATTTGTTCAATATCTGAATATTTACTTAATAAATATAATAACTTACAGTGAGCAGCCTCCGGCGTCATATCATGCCCGCTAATAAGACCTGCTTTTTTTAACGTTGAGCCCGTCGCATATTGATTCATTTCAACTCGACCATGTTGGCATTGCGTACAATTGATAATAAGAACACCACGATCGCATGCATCTTCTAATAATGTTAAAAACTTCAAATCGTTGCTTTGAGCATTGCCAGACCCATACGTTTCTAGCACGAGGCCTTGTATATTACCTTGCAACATATAGCCTAAAACATCCGTCGCAAAACCTGGGAACAAACGAAAATTAGCAATAAAATGTGGGGTTATGGTCTGTAATTGAAAAGGCTTTACCGCTGTTGGCAGTAATAGTTGATGTTGTAACTGTATATCAATACCTGATTCAGCCAGCGAGGGAAAATTGGGTGAATCAAAGGCATTGAATTGTTCAGAGCTGACTTTTTGCGCACGGTTACCACGTAACAACTTCTGATTAAAATAAATACATACTTCTTTAATAGGAAAACGTGCACATAACCAAAGCGATGTAATGACATTATCAACCGCATCATTACGCACCTCCGACAAAGGAATTTGTGAGCCAGTTAAAATCACCGGTTTGTCTAGATTCTCCAACATAAACGATAGTGCTGAAGCAGTATAAGCCATTGTATCCGTGCCATGGAAAATAACAAAACCATCAAACAAGTCATATTGCTCGGCTATGTCCGCTGCGATACGATTCCATTCACTCACCGTCATATTTGATGAATCAAGTAAAGGTGTATATTCTTTGATAATATAATTAGGCATGTCTTGATGCGATAATGCAGGGATACTGGCTAGCGCTGTTTTAACATAACCGATTTTAGGCTCATAGCCATTTACAGTACGAACCATACTGATGGTCCCGCCTGTATTGATAATTAAAATATTTTTTTTCATAAACTTAATCATAGCGCATATGTGCGTAAAAAAAAATCGACTTTGTTGGGATCAATGCAAAAATCCGGATTAAGTTGCGTCTGAATATTGATTGCTTTATAATTCGCGCGAAAAGAAAGGTGAATTTGTGAGAAATCAGCAAGGCATAGATGGTGCAAAGAAGTTGTTACTTATTCAACTTTGCGTAACAATGCTGATTGCTATACTGGCTTTAATCATTGGTGCTAGAACAGATGCAGTATCTGCTATAACTGGCGGTATTGTTTGTGTCATACCCAATGCGTACTTTGTTAGGACGTTGTTTAAGCATCATGGTGCTCGATCGGCAAGGCAAATAGTCAACGGGTTTTATAAAGGTGAGGCGATGAAGCTAATCTTATCCATTGCACTGTTTGCGTTAGTGTTTAAGTTTTTAAACATTAACCCCTTGGTATTTTTTGTCGCCTATATTGCGGCACAAATGGTATATTGGTTTGCTCCATTAATTATTGTTAATAAACATAAATAGGCTCAAACGTGACTGAAATGATATCAAATGGTGATTACATCAAGCATCACCTTACATACTTAACGTATAATGTTAAAACAATGAGCTTCGGTTCTGATGGCGGCTTTTGGTCATTGAACCTGGATACTCTGTTTTTCTCAGTAGTATTAGGTGCTTTGGCGATGTTGCTATTGTACGTTGGTGCTCGAAATGTTTCCGCAAGCACTCCTGGAAAATTGCAAAACTTTGCAGAACTCATGCTAACGTTTGCAGACAACCAGGTTAAGGATTGTTTTCATGGGCGTAGTAAAGTCATCGGACCTTTGGCTCTGACCATATTTATATGGGTATTCCTGATGAATTTCATGGATATTCTTCCTGTTGATATATTGCCTTTGTTAGCACAATTAGCCGGTTTCCATTATTTAAAAGTTGTACCAACCAATGATCTGAATTTAACCTTCTCGTTAGCATTATCGGTTTTCTTACTGATTTTGTTTTACAGTATAAAAATCAAGGGAACAAAAGGATTTATTAAAGAACTAACGCTGCAACCGTTTAATACACCATTTTTAATTCCATT
>CAZNVR010000167.1:0-4473 GCA_964576655.1 uncultured Legionella sp.
TAAATGGGAAAAACATAAACACCCCGCAACTCGAGTTTTTCAAGCGATTCGTATTTATATTAACCAAGAATTAACAGATTTAACGACAGGTTTAAAACAAGCTGTAGATGCTTTGTCTGTAGGTGGGCGGTTAGCTGTGATTAGTTTTCATTCTTTAGAAGATCGCATTGTGAAACAATTTATGCGTGACCAGGAACAAGGCGTTCAATTGCCTATAGGCGTTCCTGTGATGGCTTCTGAAATTAAAACGTATTTTAAGCGCATTGGTAAGGCCGTTAAGCCGCACGACGATGAAGTGAAAGAGAATGTTCGCTCTCGAAGTGCCGTACTTCGAATAGGAGAAAAAATAGCATGAACGCTGCAGCGAAAGGTATAAATCAAAGTGATTTCTTTCATGGGCACTTTGCTAAAATGAGACTGTCTAAAAAGGTGTGTTTACACATTGGATTGCAATTGGCAGTTCTTGTAAGTGCACTAAGTGTGGTTTACACAACCAACGTCCATCGTATGGCTCTTAGTCAGCTTGAACAAGCAGAGCAACAAGCTCATCAACTGACTTTACAGCGCGGTCAATTATTGTTAGAGCAAGCCAGTTTGGCAACTCCTTCAAGAGTGCAATTATTGGCGACTGAAAAATTAAACATGATGTTGCCTGTTAGTAAACAAACTTATGTTTTGCGTGCCCAATGAATAAAAATGCTCATAGAGCACGACTTATAGTTGTTGCGTGTTTTTTTGTGGTTATTTTATCCATTCTTATTTGGCGAATGCTTGATTTAATGGTTACAGATCGCAAGTTTTTACTAGGGCAAGGTAATGCGCGTAGTTTACGCGTGGTGAGTATTCCCGCGTTTCGCGGTATGATTATTGATAGAGAAGGTGCTGCATTGGCTGTAAGCACGCCTGTTCAATCGTTATGGATTAATCCGAAAGAATTTGCACCAGATGAAAAGCAGCTGCAAGTGTTAGCGAAATTATTAGGTACTTCAACCAAACAGTTGTCTAAACATATCCACGCTTTACATTCTCGAGAATTTGTCTATTTAAAACGTCAAATTAATCCGATGCTTGCCAAAGACATTGCCCAACTTAAAATCCCAGGAGTCAATTTTCAAGAGGAATTCAAGCGTTATTATCCAGAAGCTGATAGCACGGCGCAATTATTAGGATTTACCAATATTGATGACAATGGCATTGAAGGCCTGGAATTGGCTTATCAACATTGGTTAATGGGCGTGAGTGGTAAAAAACGTGTTGTTAAAGATAGAACCGGTCGTGTGGTTGAAGAGCTTAATGTGGTGCGTGAACCGCAAACAGGTCATTTACTGCAATTGAGTATCGATAGACGAATACAATTTTTTGCTTATCACGAGTTGAAAAAAACGTTAAATAAGTTTGGCGCTAAATCAGGTTCTGTGGTTGTTTTAGACAGTAAAACAGGCGAGGTTATAGCGATTGCAAATGCACCTTCGTTTAATCCTAATGCTCGTAGTCATTACACGCTAGACAGTTATCGAAATAAAGCCATTACCGATACGTTTGAGCCAGGTTCTGTTATTAAACCCTTTAGTATTGCTAGTGCGCTTGCCAGCGGGCATTTTACACCATCAACGATTATTGACACGCGTCCTAGTTGGATGACGATTAATGGCCATACCATTCGTGATGTGCATTCCTATGGCGTGTTAGATGTCACAGGCGTGTTACGAAACTCTAGTAACGTTGGTGTGACTAAAATGGTATTAACCAGCCCACCTGAACAGTTAATTGATATGCTGATGCGTTCAGGGATTGGGCAACGTACAGAAAGTGGTTATCCCGGCGAAAGTGAAGGGAGCATTGTAAAAGTTGCTGATGCCAATCCATTTGTTTTAGCGACATTAAGTTTTGGTTATGGGATGTCTGCCAGTGCATTACAAATTGCAAAAAGCTATTTGATTTTTGCTAATCATGGGCGTTTGTTACCGATAAGTTTATTGCATAATCCTGATCAACCAGAAGTTAAAGGGCAACAAGTACTTGATCCTAAAACAGCTGATCAAGTATTAACCATGCTTGAGGCCGTTGTGAATGATGGTACGGGAAAATCCGCAGACGTACCTGGTTATCGTGTGGCCGGAAAAACAGGTACAGCACGTGTTGCTGGTAAAAAAGGTTATGCAGAACACAAATACATTGCAAGTTTTGTTGGAATTGCGCCAGTGTCAAATCCTCGTTTAATCGTTGCAGTATTTATTCATGAGCCGACGCATGGCGGGTATTACGGTGCACAAGTTGCATCTCCTTTATTTTCATCTGTAATGACAGCGGCATTAAGAACACTAGATATTCCCCCTGATAAGCCAACAACATAGGCTTTTATTTAATACAGATATGAGGTGACCGATGAAACTTGCATATTTATTAAGTCCATGGTGTAAAAAAATTATACCTGATTGTGACATTACAGGATTGCATAATGATAGTCGTAAAATAACCTCAGGTAGTCTTTTTATCGCCTATCCTGGTGCTCAATCCGATGGGCGAATGCATTGTCAACAGGCCATTTATGCAGGTGCTGTGGCTATTGTCTATGAGCCAGAACAATTGCCGGACACCTTTGTTTTTTTTGATCAAGCCATTTATATACCTATTGTTGATTTGGCAAAAAAAATGGCGGATATTGCAAGCCGTTTTTATCATAACCCCACACAAATCTTGTCTGTTACAGGTATAACTGGAACCAATGGAAAAACCACTATAGCCTGGCAATTGGCCCAAGCTCATCAGGCATTAGGTGAAAAAGCTGCGTATATAGGAACCTTAGGGCTAGGGGACATACATGCTTTACAGCCTGTTGAAAATACAACACCAGATGCACTATGTTTACAAGATTTTTTTGCTAAATCCATCAAACAGAATGTCAAACAAGTATGCATGGAAGTATCCTCTCATGCCCTAGATCAAAAGCGTGTTGCCTCTATTGATTTCAAGCAAGCTATTTTTACTAACCTAAGCCACGAGCATCTTGATTATCATTTAACTATGCAGTCTTATGCACAAGCAAAAGCCGCTCTTTTTGCGGTTCCTTCGCTACAAACAGCTATTATTAATCATGATGATGCGTATGCTCATGTAATGAGTGAACACTTACCTGAGTTATGCCAAAAATTCACATATGGTTTGCAGGAAGGAGCAGATGTACGGGCGCTTAACATCGATATATCGATGACAGGTAGTCGCTTTGATGTGATTTCCCCGTGGGGTCAATATCGTATTTATGTCAAACTATTAGGTGCATTTAATATTTACAATAGCTTGGCGTTATTCACAAGCTTAATGGCGCATGGGTATACAGCCGCAGACGTGATTAACGTTATGGCAACACTAGACGCGTCTCCGGGTCGCATGGAGTTGGTGGCGAGTGCGCCATGTGTAATTGTTGACTATGCACATACGCCAGACGCCTTGGAAAATGTGTTGTCTACGCTTCAACAATTAAAGCAGGGCCTAATCTGGGTTGTATTTGGTTGTGGAGGTAACCGGGATAAAACAAAGCGTCCTATGATGGGTAAAATTGCCAGTCAATATGCAGATGTGGTTATTATTACCTGTGATAACCCAAGGCATGAAAATCCGCTTAACATTATAGAAGATATTGAAGCTGGCGTATTGTCTACGGCTAAGGTGCTTAAAATGATGGATAGAAAAGAAGCTATTCAATATGCATTAGCCCATGCTAATCAAAACGATATCGTTTTAATTGCGGGCAAAGGGCACGAAAATTATCAAATCATTGGACATGACCGCTTTACTTTCTCTGATCAAGAGGTCGTTCGTTCGTCAACGGGTGTTTTACCAGCATAATGACAGGATTAATGGTTAATGGTTGATGTTGTGTTGATGAGAGGCTTGATGCTCATCATCAACGTTCAAGTCATTTAATTTATCTTTAAACGATTGTGTTGCATTGGTTGTATTTTGTATCAGTTGCCTTATGCTTATCAAGTTTGTCTGCTGATTAGGTGTGAGAGGGGCTATCATGTTGTCAAACTCAGCGTTTGAGCCATTTAAACCGGGTATTGTTTTCATTTCGTTTAAAAACAAGGTGTGTTGCTCAGGTGTAAACCGTTCTAGTTCGTTGGTGAAGTGATTATCTGATTTAATGATGTCTAGCACATTATCTTTGATGACATTAAAAAAAATAGCGCTTTGTTCTTTAGGCAGTTCTTCTAAAGCATTAGCAATATCATGACTTGATTTGATGAGGGGCAGGATTAACTCTTTCATTGCCTCTAACGAGCTGGCGTATTGTTCTGGTGTTAACTTATTTAGCATCAGGGCGATATCTTCACTGGACTGAATCATCACGGGTAGTCGGTCTCTTATGGCATCTAAAACGATAGCGATTTGCTCTGGTGAGAGGTTTTTCATCATATCAATCAAATCATCGCGTGATGTTATGATGTTGATTAAATTATCTTTAATGGCATT
>CAZNVR010000168.1:0-4461 GCA_964576655.1 uncultured Legionella sp.
ACAATTGGCATGATCGACGTTTTTGATAGTCTATGATCTGTTTTGCGTTATTTAAAGAAGCACCAGCTACAAATTGAATCAAACGAAATTGCTGGATCGTTAAACCACGCGTTTTCAAATAACCACAAAACCGCGAATTACGAAATAGCCCCAATGCATCATTCGCTTTGGTTAAAACATGATGTTTGAATAATGCGGTTATCACTTCAATTTCGTTACAAGTATGAAGTGGGCGTTGAGGTTTTGAATTGAATGCAGATTGATTTAAAGCGCTTTTATTTTCTATCTGCTTGTTAGGCGGTAATGTTTTTTCAACCTTAACGCCGGATGGAGAGCCTTTTCTTTTAACGGTTAACTTCATATAAATGTCTATTTATTACGTTTCGAAAATATTACCAAACAACAACCACATGGTCAATCAGTGATCACATCGATGACGTTTACTTGCCCGATGTTCAAGTCATAATGACAAACATGTAGACTTCAGCACCTTATTTATTTTGAACTAGTCAAAAACATAGGAATATAGTATAAATTACATGATGTTAAATACTCTTACCCTCGAGCTCGATTACCCTAGCGTCTAAAATTTAAGGATCACTATGAATATTCTCATTGCAGGTGCCTCCGGTTTCGTAGGACAAGAATTAACACGCGCATTAAGTACTGAGCATCATGTGACCGCTGTAGGTCGAAAAAACAGAATGCTTGGCCATGTCGCTTGCTGCTCATGGGATGAGTTATCAACGCTAAACGCCCAAGATTACCATGCTGTCATTAATCTATGTGGTTATAACATTGCCGCCTCCAGATGGAGTCAACGGGTAAAAAAACAAATTATCAACTCACGCGTTAAAACAAACACCCTACTGCTTGACTGGATCAACAAATATCAAGCAAAACCGCGTTTTTTATGTGCAAATGCAGTTGGAATTTATGGACTACAAAGCAATGATGACCCAACCGCATTTGGTGAAACCTCTTTTATAAACATCAATCAACCCGCTGATTTTCTTAGTGAAACAGGCATTCAATGGCAAGAGTCATTAAAACCTGCTGTTGATTTAGGTTTGCAAGTAACCACTTTACGCTTTGGTGTTGTACTTAAGAAAAATGGCGGAATGTTACAAAAACTGTTACCTAGCTTTTATCTAGGCATGGGAAGCAAAATAGGCGATGGCAAACAATGCATATCTTGGGTTCATATGAACGACGTAGTTAACGCCATTGGATTTTTACTCAAAAAACCAGAGCTAACTGGCGCATTCAATATTACCTCTCCTCATCCAGTTACTCAGGAACAATTTGCACGCACATTAGCAAACATCATGCACCGCCCCTTATTTTTAACCATTCCAGCCATTGTTATTCGTATGTTATTTGGCGAAATGGGTGAATGCTTATTACTCAAAGGACAACGAGTACTGCCTAAACGGCTATTGGATGAAGGTTATCTATTTCAATACCCGCAATTGATAGATGCATTAAAACAAGAATTTAACCATTAACTTTAAATGTGGTGGGCAAAGGAACATAGTGACGTGTCCACCGCGGCATAACTCTATTGAATCTTATTATACGTTGTCCGAGAAATATAATCTTTTTTAGGGCCGCTAACACGGTGCTCTATTTGAAAGCTGCTAACACCCCAAACATAAGATGTGATGTATGTATCGGGTTGGCAATAATGACTCGCCTTGTGTTCAACCCCGTTTTTCAAAGAGATGCATTCTACAGAGTGGAATAAGCGCTCACTTTCATTAAAATAAACATTTAATTGATTGTCATTTTCAAGCCGATAAATATAGCGTTGATGACCGTTCAATTTTTTTCCTTCCGCAAGCACAATCGTCACCTCTTCTGAGTATTTTAACTCATATGGATTCAGTGTTTTTTCAAAAACAGCGGTTCCTGTGACATGAGCTATGTGACTCCCCGAGATATCACGGGACAACTGCCACCTGCCTTGTAAGTTTTGAAATATTTTTTTTGCTACAGTGTTCATGACGGGTTGGCCAAGGTTGTTTCTATCCTGTTAAAAGATTCATTTTGTTTTCGCTGATATCGCTCTGCTAAAATCAGCGCAAATACGATGAGGACTAAACTATATTCTAAATGCATGCCCGGCTTAACTTGCTCATGAAAACACACAATGGACACCAATGAAGCCAGAGGAATTTTTAAATTATTAAATACCGATAACATCACTGGATGTATTTGAATAGCACCTTTGTTCCACCAAAAAAAACAAAGTCCTGACGCGACTGCACCTAAATAGGCTAAAATTAAACCTTGCTTTAAACTCACATCATACAAGCTATGCCACCCGCTAAAGTATGTTGTAGATATCAAAGACACAATAAGTGCCCCTAAAAAAAGAAAACCATAAATCTCTTTATCTTGTATAAAAGACCTTTGTTGCCTAAATTTTTTGTAAGCGACCTGTCCAAAAGCAAAAAAAACATCTGCTGCCTGTACGAGCCCAAATCCCCATAACGTGTCCAGGCTCATCGACTGAACATTATAAATTATCCCTCCGCCTAGAATAGCGATGCTCGCCACTATAAAAGGATAAATGTTAAATTGACGCTCAAATAAGGCATTAAAGAGAATAACGTAAAAAGGTGTCATTGCACTAAAAAGAACAACTTGATAAGCATCCAAATATTGATACGACTGAAGCACAAACAGATACATCAACCCGTATTGTATGGCTCCTACCAACATCAAATAAAGCGCCCATTTTTTATTTTTTTTAATAATTAAAACCGGTAAAAAAACAAGAAAAGCTGATAACATACGGCAAACTGTCACAAAATTAGGATCCAGTGAGGTAAGTTCTGATTTAATTAATCCATAGGAAAATGCCCAGATAAATGAAGCGCTCAGAAGGTATGGCATGATGTTATTTGTCTAAAGATATGTACTCTTGATGATTATATCATATTGACGATGTCAAAATCATGGAGCCAGAGCAATAGCCAGGGCGAAATCATGTGTACTTTAAAAATGAACCTATTTCGTCTTTACGAGCGTTTTTTTCATTTCAAATCCCCTGTTTATTCTTGCAGTAAACCACCAGTTATTTTTCCTCCTATTTTTGATTTTCCTCTTGTAAACACAACTCCATGTCCATCATCAAATATAATATCTCCTGTCACCTCAGAAAAATTATCCAAATAAACAACTTGTTTTTGAGGTTCACAGTGCCCCACATGCAAGTCACCACTTACTTTACTGTTAATAAATCTTGTACTATTTGAAAAAACAGTTAAGCCTTTTTCAAATTTTGTTGACGATGCAGAAAGTGAACCTTTAATTTCCGACATTTCGTTAACCGTGCATTGAGTTAAGTTCGCTGTTCCATTTATTATTAAAGAATTAAAATTTGCATCTGTGGCAGATAAAAGGCCATTAACAATGGTAGCATTTAATATTGTAGTCCCATTGATTGTTACCATCCCATTACCATTTATGCTATTAATGACCCCTTTACTGCACACTACACTCCCCGGCAATATTTTACATGTGTCATTTGCATAACCAATGCTGACACTACTCATCATTAGCATTACCGTTAATACACGTTTCATATCATCTCCTTTTACAAACACATTAATCTTTCTAATTCATATAAATGAGAACATTCATTTGAAGTAACAAAATAAGCAAGAGAACCTATGCTTTCTTCTGCTATTTGACATTTTTTATCTCGTATCTGTCTGGGCAGTGAGGCTCCTCCTATCAAACCACCCTATTTCGACAGAACTAATTTACCCGACTGCTACACCCCTCGGAGAGCTCCCTACAGCAACAGTATCACTCACGGTGTTGGTCTCTGTGACGTCTTGTTAAAATGGCCTTGACCAAGTTAGAAAAATCGATACCCGCACTCCAGTGGAGTTTCCCCGAAGGCGTTGTTTTTTTTTTACGAAACCCTGCCATGGCACTAAACGTTGTGGTGGTACGGCTCGAAAAGATATTATCAGGCAGCGTAATCCAATCTAGTTATTTATTTTAACAATTGATCACCGCAGTTTCCAATGGATTGATTTTAAATTATTATTAAAACGTTTTAAGAAGTAACTTTGAAATAATCATTACTTAGAAAACACAGTAAATTCTAAGAGATGATATATTCAATTCCATGATCATAAGCTAATACAAGATATGAGGCCATTGTGTTCGATATGATTTTCTAGATCGTTTGAATTCAATATCAGCATTATTTTACACCATCAGTGATTTTCACATATTGCCATTCAGGCCAGTAGCCAAATAATATTATTTAATACCAATGTCTAACAAGTTATGCATGATCTAAATTAGCCCTCCCCCACGGGGATTACAGTAGAGCCATAATTTTTTATAATAGATAATATAGTATTGGAGTTAAACTTGTATTAATCATGAATAACGAATTGCACTTACAAGTTGAATCTTCCCCCTACACTTTTAAAC
>CAZNVR010000169.1:0-4341 GCA_964576655.1 uncultured Legionella sp.
TGTGTATCACTTTTCAAATCAACCAGCCCCTTCAATCACTATTTACGGGGGTAAAATTACCACCTATCGCCAACTTGCAAAAGAAGTTATTAATCAGTTATCACCTGTTTTTACAAACATGCCCTCCTCATCAACACACATCACACCTCTCCCGGGAGCAAGATTTGGTAGAGTATCCTTTGATGAATACCTTGCATTTGCTCAAACTAAATATTATTGGCTTAATGAACCTGTTTTACAGCGGTATATACAAAGTTATGGTTGCAGGACAGAGTTATTACTTGAAGGCTGTAACAAGTTAAATGATCTTGGTATTCATTTTGGAGATACGCTATATCAAATTGAGGTTGATTACTTAGTACGTGAGGAATGGGCTATCTCTGTTGATGATATTTTATGGCGACGCAGTAAATTAGGTATGAGAATTGATGCCGAAGGCCAACATGCCTTAAAAACCTATCTTAACAAGAAGAAGCAATCAAGCGATCTTTGGTAAACGACCTTTGCTTGAAATCACAACACCCGAAATTTTGTCAGCCCATCGTATCTCTCAAATTTGCGGGCAAGTGTTTCGATACGGTTCTTATCATTTACGTGGTACACTTAACTCGAAGTGATGTTAACTTATCAAGGTCATGATGCTGGATCCTAAACACGAAATAACCATATCTACGAAACACCAATCTTATTTAAAAATACTAAATGCAAATATTAATGATGGAGAGACAATAACATGGGCTGTTATTAGAAAAGCCTATAAAAAGCAAGCGCTTATTGTTCATCCAGATAAAGGCGGCTCGGAAGGCGCTTTTACAGAATTAAATACGGCTTTTCAGAAATTAGAGCACTTAATTGAAAATGGAACAGCGTTCGAATTTGATGGTCTTGTAGAAATGTCATCATCGTTAAAGGAAATGTTTAACGAGTTAAGGGCTCATCTTGATAGAATAAATGAGGATCGCAAGCGTAGTTTTGGTGAACTTCGTAGCACATTAGGTACTGAGTTTTCTGTGTTTCATGCTTGTCTTGACAGGTATCATAGTACATTAAACACCAATGTTTTTGAAATCTATTATGGCCTTAATAAACTCAATATAAGTGTTGGCGAGCTTCACGCGAGCACACAAAAATTAATAACGGCACTTGATAGGCTCAGCGACGCCGTTGACAAAAGGGTTGCCAGCACCAAAGAATTGCATGCTAGTATTCAGGCTATTGATGATCAGTTCAATATTGATCTACCTTTCTATCTAGGTTGTTACACGGCTTTTTTAGGTTCTGTAGTTTCTGCTATTAATAGCAAGCATCAACCCCGAAATGCTCATTCCGTAACGGCGCTTGTGTTTGGTGCTGGACTCATAGCGACAGGGGGCTATCTAATTGCAAATAGCTTATTTAAAAAAGGTAAGCCCATACTATCGAACGAAAATAACGAACAACTTACTGAGTCAACGTTGGGTAACAGTACAAATTAGAACGGCTCATTATTTGTATTAACCCTAGTTCGGAGTGATATAGATAGTGTAAAGCTATCGTGGTAATGGGTTTTTTTCATAAAGTCGAGTATAATGCCGTAATTAATTTTAGACTGATTGTCTCCATGTTACGAACTACGTTATCCCTTTGTATTATTTTATGGTCAAGCTTAATTCACGCCATATCCCCCACGCTTTATCAAGTGGATATGATTGTATTTACTCATCACACAACAACACAACCAGAATCAAATCACCCCCCACTTATACCCGACATGCGGCATTCGATTGCCTTGCAAAATACCATGAGCAGTGCACTCACGCCCTATCATACATTACCAACAAGTGCATCTCAGTTAAACCGTGAGTACTGGGCATTAAACCGAAAAACCAATTATCAAGTCATCGCACATTATTCATGGCTTCAACCTGCAAATAATCAACGGGCTGTGGCTATTTCTGCCGCTAACCAACACGGCTGGAGCATCGAAGGCTCTTTGCGTATTCGACGTAGTAATTATTATTTACTAGATACCGATTTGCTTTTTTCAAAGCCTAATAACGAAAAAGCATCCTTTATCTTTTCACAAAAACAACGCCTTAAACCAGGAACGGTGTATTATCTTGATCATGCCCAAGCAGGGATGTTAATCAAAGTGCATCAAATTAATTAACATGAATCATTCAACGCCGTTACGTATTTGGTTAGTTAGCGTCTCTTTTGTATTGTTTCAATTTTTTCTTCAATTATCATCAGGCGTGATTATTGGAGCAATCATGACTAACATGCAACTTTCAGCGCTTATGGCAGGTGCATTAAGTGCATCTTTTTATATTATTTACACAGGCTTACAAATTCCTGTCGGTGCTTTATTTGATTGTAAAAATCCTCGCACCCTACTTACAGTCACCACATTGTTATGCAGTGTAGGCTGTTTTATCTTTGCCTCAAGCCATACGCTCACGGGATTATTCATAGGCCGTATTCTATTAGGTACAGGATCTGCCTTTGCTTTTGTAGGCTTATCTCATTTATTACGTAAGCATTTCTTACTGCATCAATTTTCATTCATGATAGGTTTATCTGAAACCATTGGCTTTCTAGCCACGGTGATTGGCATCATTGGTTTAGGTTCATTGATTTCACATTGCGGTTGGCGTGGCTTTATTAATGGTGCTGGTGTGATGGGTATCATTATTTCTTTATTAGCATGGCGATTTATTCCCCCCGAACCAAGTCAAAAAGCGCCTTTAGGTCATTATTATCAGCAAATTTTAGCCATATTATCAAATAAAAAACTATGGATTAATGGCTTATTTATAGGCTTAACATTTACCATTGTTACCGTATTTGGTGCCATGTGGGCGTCTTCATTTATTCAAGTTAAATTGTCTTGCACGCCTAAAGAAGCCAGTTTCATCAATGCGGTGTTTTTTATAGGCACAGGCATTAGTTGCCCTTTATTTGGTTGGCTGGGTGCCCGCTTATCAAAACGTAAACCATTAATTTTTGCATCATCATTATTAACAACAGTATTTTTCTTGATATTAATTTATCTGCCTACTCAAAGCGCTCTACTCATGGGGACATTGATGTTTATGGTTGGACTGTGTTGTGGTGCGTATATTTTGGCTTTTCCAATCGCCAATGAATTATCACCTGCAGATTCTCTATCCACATGTACTGGTTTTATTAACACACTTGCCGTGATTACCACGCCGTTGTTCCAACCCTTTATAGGCTATTTATTGGATTTATTTAACACCACAGGCACCTATTCTTTAGTTAATTATCAAAACGCCCTTTTAGTCATTCCAGCATCCCTCATTATTGCGTGTATTCTTGCTTGTTATTTACCGGAGAAATCTTAAACAAACTATAGTGATGATTTAATAATTGAAGCGTTATAATTTTTGTTAAACGGCCAGGCAGGTAATTGTTAATAAACGATTCATACGCAGTATTCACTACAATATAATGATCATAAGGATTTGATACCAATTGCTGCAATGTTAGTGGGTCATTTGTTGCGATAACCTTGCCTGCAGAATAAAAACGTGCTGAATACTCTGTTTTTGTCGCCCAATAAATCAATGAACTACGAATAGATTGAGGTTGTTTTTGATACACAGACACCAATCTGTATTGTGATTTTCCCACCCATTCAGGTTTAAATAAAAATAAAGACGTCGCAACGAGAAACAAGCCACCCGTAATGGCTGCAAGACGCGTTATTTGGGTTTCCGCCTGATGTAAATTAATGACTGACTTATCTACAAAACGCGCTATTAACTCTGCAAATAACAATGCAAATACCGGTAAACTTGGAAAAACATAAGGGTAAATAATATTACTTGAAAAGGTAAAAAAACATAACGGTACAAAGGTAGCCAGTATTAAATAGCTCAGCCAACCATCATGATTTGTACATAACGCCGGAATTTTTTTTGAATGTTTTATTAATCCAATTATCCCTACAATTGACCAAGGCATAAAACCTATCAACGCGTACACCCAAATCATACCCAATGGTGCTTTGTGTGCAAAACCATATTTATCTCCACCCCACCCCGGATCCATAAATCGATGAAAATTCTCACCCACAATAAAATAATTTATAAAGCCTGGGGTGCGTTGTTCTGCTAATACATACCAAGGAAGCGCTATCAAACACATTAATAATCCACCTTGAATCCAAGGCAGATCGTTCCACAAAGCAATCCAGCGTGCTTTATGCCTTAACACCCAGAAAAAAATAGGCATGCCTGTGAGTACTATTGCAATAGGGCCTTTGGCAAGCAAACCTAAACTTAAACCAATAAAAAAAACATATCCCCAGCATTTGCTCTTTAGAACAACAGCATG
>CAZNVR010000170.1:0-4335 GCA_964576655.1 uncultured Legionella sp.
CAACAGGTGCTGCTTTTAATGATGGCTGTGGTGCGACCACCATAGCAGGAGCAACGGGTTGTGATTGTACAAATACCGTGGTTGGCACAACTGTCACTGAATTCACATATTGGCGATTAACATACGTCACTGGACGATGTGGTTGGTTATAGTAATCGGCAACAATTTGTTGTCTTACAGACATATTGCTCATATTCACACGGATAAAGTAATCTCGATTTGATGAATAAGCAGGTCGATAGACATCCCCTGGACCCAGCGGGAACCAAGCAACACCAACGCCACCGCTTGATAACGTTAATTGCGCTTTGGGTGATCCCACAAAAGCAACAAGTGCCGGGGCATAAACAGGTCTTGCTGTTCTTGGGCCTGGAACCCAATACCAACGAGTGCTGACATAAACCCAACGTCCATAATGGAAAGGCGCAAATCCCCAAGGTTGATTATCAACCCAGGTCCAGCCCCAAGGTTCAATCCATGCCCAATGACCTTCTCGATAAGGAACCCAATTTGCAGAAACTCTGGGTTGCCACATTTGGCCATAACGTTTATTGCTGATCCAGGTACCATGTGCATCGAGATCTTCATAACCAATCACTTCAGGCGAAACATAACGCACTGAGGTTATTTTGCGTATTGAACGATCTTGGCACCATCTATCGAAATTATCTTCCGGGCGCTTAATGCGTTGTGAACGTAGATCGGTACCCGTAAAACGATAACCTTGTCGTTCATTGATCCGATAAGCGACTTTTTGACCATAAGCATCTGCTTTACCTTTTTTAACGCTCACCGTTGTCGATTTTGAAACGGGATCAACTATGACGCTGTAACTACCCGGTGTATTAATGACAAAAGCCAAATTAGGCGTATCCACTTCGAAAGTGCGTTTAGGATTAACGTCTCTAACAGTGATATTCACGCGACCTTGCGTTAATTTAAATTGAGATAATTTATCATCTAAATTTAAAATACTGACACTGGTATTTGAAGCAACAAATAGACTAGCGCCACCGAGTTGCAATTCACTGCGAGCACCCTCATAAGACCATAGTCTGTCACCGATGATTAATGGACGATTAAGACTGGCTTTGACCCAGCGATTTTCACCTGCTGGTGAAAAAATAACATCGCCTTTAATAAAGCTTAAGCGTGCGACGCGCGATGATGGTTCAGCAAATGCAGGTTGCATCGATAACAAGATCAACAGGAACATTGTCCATACAGCGATCAAAAAACCTGCAAACTTATTCATAAACATCATCCTGTTTATATGTAATTACACGATATAATGAAAACGAGAAATATGAATAAGTATCGGTCAACCCTATTTAAACTGTAGGGTGTTTGAGCATATTTACAATGGTTTCACCGAGTTCAAGATTCGCACCAGCCAGCGCAAGAATGGGTAGTGCAGCCATCGCTTCTTTACCAACACCCATTGTGTAACCAACCGTTAAACATGCTACTGCTAAATTCGCGACTTGACTCTCTGATAAATTTAAAGTCGAGCCTTCGGCATTTTGGTAGTAATTATTTAAAACCATGAGATGATTCTTTATCATCGCTAATAATTCATCTCTATCAACTTCTACTCGTGAAAATAAAACATCTTCAATTTCAGATCGTTTAGACGCAATATTTTTGACAAATTCATCAGGCCCAATTTTATCTATCAGCGCTTTGGTTTTCAGCAAATCTTCGAAAGTATCTTCGGTTGTCGTTGCCATAATATGCTCCGCTAAGATTTAGCTTGGTTTGCGTGTGCTATCCTTTTTCTCTTCTGCTTTTATATCGACTGAAGGCACTTTTTCTAAAATAGCAGCGAGTGAAGGTTTTTCTGAAGTTATCCCAAATTTTGATAAAATGGGTTGTTGTCGTGTAGAAGCAACATGAGATAGTTTTTCGTCAGTAACGACTACCGGCGTATCAGGCACATTGATAACAGTAGGAACATCAGGTAACTTGTTTTGGGATAATGATTTGAGCCTTTCAATGAAATCTGCTTCTGACAGTTTGCTATTAATGACTTCCTCTTGCAGCTTTACCATATCAACTTCACTGAGTTTAGCAAGCTCATCAATCATGTATTGAGTAAAATAGGGATTTTGTGAATTTGGAAAAATTGAATTAAGTTTATCAAGCGTATTATTCCCTATTTCGCTTGCACGTACTAATGCCTCGCTAAACATACTATCAATTGCAGTTAAAATCACCGCTTTTGAAGGCTTGAAACTATCTAAGTTTGTTAATGCAATCCCTTTAGAACCTTCGCCGATTGCTTTTTGTAAAACAAAGCTGCTGATATTCATTACCATCATTTCAGATAATTCTTCTCTTACAGCCGGCGATTGAAGCGTTTCGATGGTTTTCTCTAATGCTATTTTTGCTACATCTCTACTGCTCAAAGATAATAACATATTGATAGAGAGACTAAACATTGACTCAACAACAGGCGCAATTTTAGATGAAGCTGATTCAATAAGGACTGGGGTATTCTGAATAGCAGCCTTGCCTAGCATTGTGGCAGTTTCTACTGAAAATTTTTCGCCTGCCCCACTTAACACTAGCCCTTCAAATGAGGCGTGCATCGTTCTTTTGACGACTTGCAGTATGCCTTGTAAAACTTCTGGGTTACCGACTATTCGACCTAACATATTGCCCCCGTTTTTCGTCTTTAATAAGTAAGATTTAAAACAGGAGCAAAAAGTTCAGAAATAAATGAATAATTCGTTAAATTACACTAAAAGCCTAGTACGTCACTCATACCATAAAGGCCTGATTGCTTATCCTGTAGCCATTTTGCTGCTCGCACTGCGCCGGTTGCAAAAGCCTGGCGGCTTGAAGCACGGTGCGTAATTTCAATGCGTTCGCCACTTGAGGCAAATAAAACGGTATGATCGCCAACAATATCGCCCCCTCGAATGGTTGAAAAACCGATCGTCTGGCGATCTCTTTCACCCGTTACGCCTTGTCTATCATAAACGGCAACTTGGCTCAGATCACGTCCCAACGTATCTGCTAGCACTTCGCCCATTTTAAGTGCCGTGCCAGAAGGTGCATCAATTTTGTGTCGATGATGCGCTTCAATAATTTCAATATCACAGCTATCACCTAATGCTGCAGCAGCCTTCTTAAGCAACTCATAACAAATATTGACACCAACACTGGTGTTTGGTGCAAACATAATGGCTATTTGACCACTGGCTTCTTGAATACGTTTCTTTTGTTCATCATTAAAGCCGGTCGTACCAATCACCATTTTTTTACGGTACTTTTTGCATAAGCTTAAGTGTTGTAATGTCGAGGCAGGAATGGTGAAATCAATTAAGACATCAAATTGATCAAGCACTTTATGAATATCATCGGAAGGCTTGAGGTGAATAGCTTCAATACCCGCAATTAATCCCACATCGGTGTTACTCAGTGGATTGCCCAGTGTCACGGTAGCTGCGGTTAATTTAACTTCTTTATCTAAGAGTGTGGCTTGTACCAGCGCTTTACCCATGCGGCCAGCGCAACCTGCAATCGCTATCCTTAACATAACCAAGTCCTTACGATGAATATAATGGAATTTCAATGTAGATATAGAATACAAGATATTGCATCTTTTGACAAAATCCTTGATTACGCGAATAACAAAGCCCATATGCTGGAACTCATGCCGACCATGGAAGCGTTGGGGTTTTTTGAATTGTTTGAGATTAGGGATGAGAAGATTAAGAAGTTAATTGGGATATAACACCCGGCTTCGCTTGTCCTGCATAGCGCTCTCAAGCGCGACGCAGGAAGCTACGCCGGGTTAAATTATCCCCCTCCGAAATCGGAGGGGGATAATTTAAAATTTCATCTTTTCAAAAAAATCTTTTACTTTACCGAACCATTTATTCACGCGGGGGCTGTTTTTCTGCGATTCATAATGCGTTTCAAATTCACGTAACAGTTCTTTTTGCTTTTTATTTAAATCGACAGGTGTTTCAACCACAACGCGACACAATAAATCGCCTTGGTGCCTTCCACGAATTGGCTTCACGCCTTTACCCGCAATTTTAAACACTTTTCCAGTTTGTGTTTCAGCTGGAATACGTAATTTAACACGGCCATCAAGGGTTGGCACTTCAAGCTCGCCACCCAATGCAGCGGTGATAAAGCTTATCGGCACTTCACAATATAAATGCTCGCCTTCACGTTGGAATATAGGATGTTCGGCAATATGTACTTCAACATATAAATCGCCTGCAATACCGCCTTGAGGAGCTGCTTCGCCTTCACCGTTCAAGCGTACTCTATCACCCTGATCGACACCGGCGGGAATTTTAACTTGTAGTTTTTTTT
>CAZNVR010000171.1:0-4326 GCA_964576655.1 uncultured Legionella sp.
CCGGTCCAATTAAACCCAAGCGCGCAATCAGGATTTTCACGTCGTGAGTGATTATGCTATTGGCGATGTACAAGGTTGTTTTAGTGCGCTACAACGCCTACTGACCAAAATTAATTTTGATGAACACTCAGATCGATTATGGTTTGTTGGTGATTTGGTTAATCGAGGCCCTGAATCATTAGCCGTTTTAAGATTTATCAGGCAACTCCCTTTAACACCACGGATTACATTAGGAAATCATGACCTGCATTTATTAAATCTAATTTTTAATGAAAACGCATGGACTAACCCCGACGATACATTACATGAAGTGCTTCATGCGGAAGATGCAAAAGAAATTGGGCATTGGTTACGCAAACAATCCTTACTGTATCATGATCCAGAATTAAATATCGTGATGTGTCATGCAGGCATTCATCCGGCCTGGAGTTTATCAAGTGCTTGTGCTTATGCAAAAGAATTAGAAAGCATTTTATCTGGTCCTGATTATCATCACTATCTAACAACCATGTATGGTAATTTACCCAATCAATGGTCAGACACATTAACAGGTGAAGCGCGCTTACGTTTTATTTGTAATGCGTTTACTCGAATGCGTTTTTGTGATGCACAAGGACGTTTATCACTCAATTACAAAGGCAACATAGAACAAGCCCCCGCTCATTTATATCCTTGGTATGCTCTACCCTCACGCACAAACATTTCAGCAGATATTGTTTTTGGTCACTGGGCTGCATTACAAGGTCAATGCCCAAATCCTCGTATTCATGCGATTGACACAGGATGTTTATGGGGTGGCGCGTTAACTGCCCTTTGCTTGCAAGACATGCAACGTGTTTCAACGCAATAAAGCCGTTTGTCTGGATAACATAAGCATGTTAGAATTTGTACAGATTTTACAAGACTCACCTAATTAACTGGATTGATGATTAACTGTGATAAATATTTGCGGATTCATTATCGCCTGCCTTTTTAGTGGCAGTTTATTTGCATCCTCACCCCACACACTCTACCGCTGGGTGAATAACCCTGTGAGTGAAATGCAACGCGTTGATAAAGCTCATCAACGTCTCGCCATTGCAACTAAAAATCCTGAATACATGTTGGATCATTGGATTGATTTACCCACATCCCCTGCATCCATAGGACATAAAACCTTACATTTAAGCCTTAAAGATGCCATTTTATTAGCACTACGTTATAACCCTAATATCCAAAACGTAGAATTAGATAGAATTATCCAACGCTATCAACTTCGCCTTGCACATAATGAGTTTGAATTACAATATGCCCTTGCAGGACAAGCAACAGCTACAAATAGTCGTTATAGCGGCGTGGGCAATGGCACCACACAAAACTACCTGATTGCACCTGAGTTTGATATAAAAAACAAACTAGGGGGGCATGCTGCACTAAAAATGGATAACAGTGCTGTATCCATTGGCGATTATAATCCGATGCTCACCTTCTCTTTCACCCAGCCTCTTTTACGCGGTTTTGGCAAAGGGGTAAATGAAGCAGGATTATTAAATGCCATCGACAGCGAAGCTTTAAATAAACTGAATTTAAAACAATCGGTTATTGACCAAGTTACCCAAGTTGCAACTGCATATCGCGCGTTAATTTTAAGTGGCAATAATTTTCAAATCCAACAACGACAATTGGCTGAAGCCAATAAATCATATGATATTAACGAACAAAAAATTAATGCAGGTGATCTTGAACCCACAGCAAACATTCAACAATCTTATCAAATTGAATCTTTAAGCTTAATGGTAGAACAAGCTGAAAATGATTTTAAAACATCAGCTCAAAATTTATTGGAAACCATAGGCCTTGATCCTGACATGAAATTATCAGTTCCTGATGACATCAATCTAGACAACTTACAAACACCTGATGTAAATGCCTCTATCAAACAAGCACTTGAACACAATGCACAATATCTTGCATTAAAAACCGCTTATCGTGCTGATGAACGAGCCTATATGGTTGCTAAAGATCAACAACGATGGCAACTTGATTTAACAACCAATGTACAAACAGGTACTGTAACAGGTGTTGATAGTAATGTAAGTGGTTTAAAAAGCATTTATAGTGGTCATAACATCACAGAATCAGCAGGTTTATTATTAACCATACCCCTACATGATCTTAACCGCCGAAATGCATTGATTACGGCGAAAGTTCGATTGGAAAAAGATAAACTTAATTTAATTGCAGCCCGCCGCGCATTAATTACCACAATCAAAAACACCATTAGCACCATACAAAGTTTGGCAAAACGTTACGAATTAGCAAAAAGGCAAGTAGACTTAGCTGCTCAATCCTATGCGTTGGAAAAGAAAAAACAAGAAGCAGGCATCACCACCGCGCTTGATGTGAATAATACTCAAAATCAATGGATTCAAGCCCAATCAGGATTGATTGGTGCAAAAATTGCTTATTTAAATCAAATATCTACATTACAACGTATCTTAGGTACAACACTTGACTATTGGAACATAAAATTGAGGTATAGCGCATGAGCTCCTTTTTTAAAACTACACTAGTAGTCGTGCTAATCGGTTTATTAATTGCATGCAAAGGCTCATCACATAACAAAGAGCCATTGCATACCTATACAGTAAAGCCCATGCCAATACATAAAACATTGTATTTTACCGGCACATTACAACCTCTACATGAAAGCACGATAGCAAGCCCTGTCGATGCGGTAGTGGAATCTATGCATTATCACTATGGGCAAGTGGTTAAAAAAGGGGAAGTGGTATTTACGCTTAATTCCGCCGAGCTCCAACGACAATACAACGATACATTAACTGATTATTTAAAAGCCAAAGACAGCTACACGATTGCACAAGCGAAATTTACAGGAACTGAAAACTTATGGGATGCAGGCCTTATTTCAAAAAACAATTATTTAAGTGAAAAATCAAATTTGAATAATGCACGTATTGCGTTAATGCAAGCAACCCATAAACTATCTGAAATGCTCGAAAAAATGGGCGACGCAAGAGATGATGCCTTATCAAGCTTAAGTTTTGCAGAGTTTGATAAAGTACGTTTAGCCCTAACCAGTCAACATAATTTAATTCGACTAAAAGCGCTTAGAAATGGCGTTTTACTTTACCCACCTAAAGAAGGAGGCGGTAATTCCAGCGCGATTAAAACAGGTTCTGCCGTTAAATCAGGTCAAGTTCTCGCATTAATGGGCGATTTAAGTGGCGTAAGTGTTGAGATTGATGTGCTAGAAGTGGATATTGCCGAGATAAAATTAGGCATGCCTGCAACCGTGCGTGGTGTTGCCTTTGGAAAACAAGCACTGGAAGGTAAAATTGTTGTTATTAATGCCCAAGCCATCAGTGTTAACGGCAGTGCTCTGCCTTCATTTACAGCCATAGTTGAAGTTGCATCGCTTAATACCGCTCAACAAGCCTTGCTTAAAGTCGGCATGAGTGCTGCTGTTGAAATTACCATTAATAGCACCAATAAACTGTTAGTACCTATTGCCGCTATTCAACAAAAAAATGGTAAAAGTATCGTTAAAATACGCGATAAAGAAAACAAATTGCATGCCATACGGGTCATTACCGGCCCTGTTCATAAAAATAGTGTCGTTATTGAATCAGGACTTGCACCAGGAGATATTGTGGTATGGTGATATTATGACGCTTATTTCTTTAACTCAAATGGTTAAAAAATATCAAATAGGACATGTCGAAAATACAATTTTAAAAAACCTGTCATTAAACATTCATCAAGGCGATATGCTTGCGATTTTAGGCGCATCGGGCTCTGGTAAATCCACGTTAATGAACATCATAGGATTGCTCGATAAAGCCGACAGCGGCACGTACCTGTTACAAGGGCAAGATGTTGCAGCGTTTACAGATGATGAACTAGCCACATTACGTAATCAATCCATTGGATTTGTTTTTCAGCAATTTAATTTATTGCCTCGATTTAATGCTTTTCAAAATGTAGCCCTACCACTGACCTACCGCGCGCATTTATCAGCCGAACAAATTAAACGCCGCGTGCTTAATGCACTTGAACATGTTGGCATGTCCGCGTTTACTGAACATCGACCCACACAATTATCAGGTGGTCAGCAACAACGTATTGCCATTGCCAGAGCACTCGTAGGCGAACCACAGGTGATACTCGCTGATGAACCAACAGGGGCCTTGGACTCGGTCACAGGCCATGACATTATGCAACTTTTTTTAAATTTACATCGTGAAGGACGAACATTAATTTTAGTCACACATGAAAAACACGTGGCTGATGTAGGTGCACGCCGTATTACACTTGCGGATGGCG
>CAZNVR010000172.1:0-4266 GCA_964576655.1 uncultured Legionella sp.
GAACACCAGGATCAGCAACGCGACGATATAACCAACGATAACAAAATTCTCGTGTCCATTTGGAAAACCACATAAATACAAACAATAAAGCAATAAATTCCAATACACTCAATAAAGTAATTCTGGCACCGGATAAATTAACAAAAGGATAACGAGCAATTTTCCATAACAATGTGACCACTTGTGAATCTGCGGTCCAACCAAACATTTCAAACAAAATAAACAATGACGATAAAACTAAAAATACCCGAACAATCGCATAAAAAGGTTTAAGAATGACTTCAATCCATAACCATCCATTATGTAAAGATCCAATCATCCATGTTGACATAGCATCTAGCGCATCTAAAATTAAACCTCGAATCAACACATAGCTGGTAATCACTAATAAAAGATACGCCTGATAACGACTCAGTGTCCATGCCAAATCAATATAGCCAACAAAACCAATCATTGCTGTAGTTAATAACGTTAACGGAATAAGTAGAACCAATATGGATACTGCATTACGTAAATAACGTTTTTTCGCTTTCAATAACGGTCTAAGTAAATAAGGTACAATGTCTTTACTTTTCCAGGCAACAAGTGAGAGAGCAAACAAAAACAGCATAAATAAACGGTTAAAAATATCTTGTAATAACAGTGATAATGACAATTGATGCCCAACCACCATTAATGCCGTACTCCAACCGCCTGCCATTAAAAGCCAAAAAAGGCGATAATACAATTTGACATCTTTTCCAGATGAGTCACTTATACGTTCTAGTAAAATAAGGCGTGCAATTAAAATCAAATTTCTAAAGGTAAGCCATACAAAAAATAAATTAATAAATAGCTGATAATTGGTGAACATCACACCATTCAAAAAAAACATGACCATAAACATCAACGCAATCGTGAGATGAGGAATATTACGATAAAATAAAATTAAAGCCCCATCATACAAATGACCCGACATGCTTGAGCGATTTTTACCTTGAACAATCACTCTTAAACCACGATTTAACGCTGTTCCTACAAATAAAATTAGAACAAGACACACCCACTCTAAAGCAGTAGACCATGCATTTTCTAAAAGATAATTATCATGAAGCTTTAAAAACAATAATTTTGAATAATGGTAAAATTGCACGGGAATTTGTACTAACTGCCCTGTAAGCGCAGGCCAGCTATTCAAATGGTATTCGGCTAAATTTTGACGAGACCCTAGTTTTAAATTTAACTGAGCCTGCATTTTATCCAGATCTTTTTTAAGTACTTCGCGACGTGCCACAACCTCTTTAAGGTATTTTGCCACGGTATTTTTTAATTGATGAGTCTTTTGTTTTAATTGATCCGTAGCAATGAGAGACAACTCATTCGTCAATAAAATTTGCATTTTTTGTAATGAATTTTCGATACCGATTAAATGCTTCATCGATTGCTTATACAAATCCGTCGCATCTTCAATGGTTTTAATGTCTTGATTTTTAAGCAATAAATAATCCATTGCAATACGTTTTTTTTGTAGGCCCAACTCTAGGATTTGATGTTGTAAAAGAATAATCGATTGGTTGTTTAAAAGGATTTGCGTTTCATAATCAAGGTGTTGTTCGAACGTTGTATTTGTGGCTTTTGCCTCTTGAAGTGTTATATTTTTTTGATAAAGCTCATCACGGTCTAATTTAAGTGTGTGAATTTTTTCACGCAACAGCTCAAGTTGATTTTTTTCAGCCATATTAGCTTGAAACAAATTCAAACGGTTTTGATCATTAACAAGCAGTGATTGATAATTTTTAGCAAGTGCCAGATTTTCTTCAATCAACACAATAGTTGCATTGCATTCTGTTTTTAAGGCATTAATATGTTTAACACGCTCATCAATTTCGTGTGTATTTTGTAGTTTTTCTAGAGGTAATTCCTGAAGATTCTTAAGACGCTTGGTTAAATTTTGTCGCTCTTTACGCTGATCAGATAAAAATTCCATTAAGCTGGCTATTTTAGCTCGTAAAACAGCTTGTAATGTTTGATTGTGTTGTTGTCGTGCAACTAACTCCTTCTGATTAGCGGGTTCATCTGACGTGGAAATTGCTTCCGCCTCATGAATAATGGTTGTTAAATATATTTTTTCTTGAGTTAAATACTCATTTAACTTAACGGCATTATCATCAGATGAAGCAAAAACCAGATGCGTTATCAAAAATAAAATCAAACAGGAAAATACACGTACCTGTTGAATCACAGCGATCTCCCGTTAACCTTTAGATTTATCTGTCAGTGTGGTGGGTAATGGTTGCATGACACCCAGAGAAATAACCAACTTTAAAGCAGCTTCTGTAGACATCGATAACTCAACAGCATCCGATTTTGGCACCATCATTAAAAAGCCTGATGTAGGATTAGGTGTGGTAGGAATAAAAACGGTTAACATTTCAGTACCCGTGTGATCGGAGACTTCAGCAGGAGGAGAGCCTGTTTGAAAAGCAATGCTCCAAATACCTTTACGCGGATATTCAATCAAAACTACTTTACGAAAAGCTTGACTATTGGTTGCAAATAAAGCTTGTATCACTTGTTTTGAACCATTATAAATAGTTCTAACCAATGGAATTCTATCTAAAACCGATTCACTCCAAATCACTAACCGTTGACCTAATAAATTAGTAGCAATAACGCCTGTGATGAGCAGTAAAATTAACGACAATAAAACACCTAATCCGGGCATATTAAAGCCAAACAATTGCTCTGGCTGATAAGAATGAGGGATGAGTGCTAGTGTTTTATCAAGCAAATCAATAATAAAACGCAAAACAATGATGGTTACTAGAATAGGTAACCATACAATAAGGCCTGTTAAAAGGTAGCTTCGTAGAGTAGATCCTTTCAATTTTATTCCTTACTTGCGTTGGTTGGCGGGCTGGATTCTGTCTTTTTTTTCTCAGAAGAACCATTGCTTGAAGTTACACTACTTTTTTCCGATTTATTTTGGTTTTTAAAGTCTGTTGCATACCAACCGGTTCCTTTTAACTGAAAACCTGCAGCAGAGACCAATCTTATTGCGGTGTCTTTTGAACAAGCAGGACATAATGTCACAGGGTCATCGCTCATTTTTTGTATTAAATCAAAATTGTGATGGCAATTTGCACACTCATATTCATAAATTGGCATCAGAACAACTCCGTAGATATTTTAGAGCAATGATTATAACGAACTAGTGATGAGGGAATCAATCACTTATCTAGAGTAACCGCATGATTGATTGAAAACCCACCCCCACTCAGAGCGCTATACCCCATGGACCGTGCAAACAAGTTGCAGCACGTGGTTCATTTTCAATCACACATGCTTTTGTCCTGAGACAAGCAGTGCATGGGTGAATCCATTTAAATAGAATGCCGATCCGTGCAATCGGTGTTGTTGTCATCATCTTTAACGTTACGAGAGGAGGAGGATAAAAACCGGTTTTTCAAATGGGCGTAATCAAAGTTAGTTAGTATCGATTTAATCTCGTTTTCGTCATGTTCAGTCATAGGATGTTCAATTTCCACCCAAGCTTTTTTGGATGTAGTTAATGATATGAATGCGCCGGGTTGATTATCAGGTCGTTTACCGATAGTAAAAGACGTTCCTTCAGGGCACACAAAACGGGGTTTTCGTTTAAGGGGCTTATCATATTCATCGTCTGAATAACGTTCAAACGTCTTGTACTCTTCACCATTCATCATGGCCAATAATCGACGCAAACCCTTTCCTGCCCCACCGGTGAGAGAGGCACTTTTTTTATTACTACCTTTATCATCCATATAGTCACGACAGCCCTCTTTGGTCGATAGTTTATCAATCAAGGCAAGCGGAAATCCATTCCCTGTATCGTATAATCTTACCGTAAGTTGTTCGTTATGTGATTTATAATCAATCTCCATAAACAATGAAATTGTCAGACTATCCGTCATGATAGCTACATCCAGCGTATTTTTTACTAATTCAATAAAATTTTTTTCCAAAATTTTACTTACAGGGGCTTGTTGGATCATTTTTTTGTGTTTTTCTTCAAGACCTAACGTAGCTTGTTTCAACATATTTTGCCAAAACATGGGGGCATGAAACGATGAAAGATACGTTAACAATTCTCGTTCAGACTCCTCAAGCAACATAACTTTGGCAGAACTATCAAATTGCGGGCTTCTGGCTTGTTTGTATTGAGTTAAATCAATTTTAAGCTCAGCTCGGCAAGACCCTATGGGTTCTTTTGATGTTATTGTAAAAAAACGTCCAATATTAACCTCT
>CAZNVR010000173.1:0-4161 GCA_964576655.1 uncultured Legionella sp.
GGCTGTTGTTTTGATGGATGTCAATCGTGGCAATATTCTTGCGATGACCAGCTCGCCCAGCTTTAACCCTAATTTATTTGTCAATGGCATTAGTAATAATGACTATAAAATCCTATCGGATACGCATGACAGACCGCTTTATAATCGCGCTGTACGCGGTTTATATCCTCCTGCCTCAACCGTTAAACCGTTTATTGCACTTGCAGGTCTTGATAAAGAAGTGATTAACATCAATACGCGCATCTATGACCCAGGCTGGTATAAATTACCCAACGTATCTCATTCTTATCGTGATTGGAAACGTACAGGCCATGGCGTGATGACGGTTAAACGTGCCATTACAGTATCTTGTGATACATTTTTTTATCAATTAGGTAATAAAATGGGGATATCAGCCATTGAAGACATGTTGGTTCAATTTGGTTTTGGACAACTCACTCATGTTGATCTCAATGAAGAAGCCCCGGGGTTAGTCCCAAGCCCTCATTGGAAGAGACGAAGTAAAAATCTTCCCTGGTATCCAGGAGATACATTAATTACATCAATCGGACAAGGCTTTATGTTAGCCTCACCATTGCAACTTGCCAATGCAACCGCATCCATGAGTCAACATGGGCGCCGTTTTCGGCCGCATTTATTAAGTAAATCTATCGATGATCTAGGCCAAACTCATCGTTATAAACCCGTTGAAGAATACCCTATTCAATTAAAAAACACTGAAAACTGGGATATTATCACCGATGCCATGCACTCTGTTATTACCAATAATGAAGGGACAGGCTATCGATTTGGTCGAAATGCTCCTTATTCTGTCGCGGCAAAAACAGGCACATCACAAGTATTTAGCATGAGTCAGGATGAAAAAAAACATTATTTAAATCTACCGGAAGGCTTGCGGGATCACAGTTTGTTTATTGCCTTTGCCCCTGTTGAAAAACCAGAGGTAGCCATTGCGGTATTGGTTGAAAACGACACCACAGCCTCTTATGTTGCACGAAAGGTGATGGACGCCTATTTTGAGCTAAAAAAACCATGAAAATAAACTCCTCTCGCCCTATCTATCGATTTACTGATAAATCATTTTATATTGATCTTCCATTACTCGGATTATTATTATTATTAATCGGTTTTGGATTAATCATTTTGTACAGTGCGTCAAATCAAAACATGAGCATGCTATTACGACAAGGCATGCGTTTATTACTCGCTCTAAGTATTATGATGGTATTCGCATTTATTCCACCCCATAAATATAAAATATGGACGCCCTGGTTATACGGTGTGGGGTTAACCTTACTTATTGCTGTAATGATTATGGGTAAAATAGGTAAAGGTGCACAGCGCTGGCTTGATTTAGGCTTTTTTCGATTTCAACCGTCTGAAATTATGAAATTAGCCGTGCCCATGATGGCTGCATGGTATGTGAATAAAAAATCGCTACCAATTGATTTAAAGTCCTTACTCATTACAAGTTTATTTATTTTCATCCCAGCGGTGTTAATTGCCAAACAGCCTGATTTAGGTACTGCTATCATGGTTGTGGCGTCAGGCTTATGTGTGGTTTTTTTAGCTGGAATTCGCATGAAAATAGTATTATTTATTACCATTGTCATGAGCTTGGCAGCCCCTCTTTTATGGCATGTCATGCACGATTATCAAAAACAGCGCATTATTACGTTGCTAAACCCAGAACATGATCCATTAGGCACCGGCTATCATATTATCCAATCTAAAATCGCTATTGGTTCAGGAGGTGCTTTTGGAAAAGGTTGGTTAAATGGAAGTCAATCTCATCTTAATTTTTTACCAGAACATGCAACTGATTTTATTTTTGCGGTGAGTGGCGAAGAATTTGGTTTTGTCGGTTGTGTGATTTTAATTACATTGATAGTACTGATTTCATTACGCAGCTTAAGTATCGCTCGTCACGCTCAAACATGTTTTACTCGCCTGCTTGCCGCAAGTTTGGCAATGACATTTTTCTTATCCGCTTTTGTCAATATAGGTATGGTGATGGGTATTTTACCCGTTGTTGGCATTCCGTTGCCTCTGGTGAGTTACGGTGGTTCAGCCATGGTTACATTTTTAGCCAGTTTCGGCATCTTAATGTCGATAAGTTCACATAGAATTTTATTCAACAATATCAATTAAGCACGTCCAAACCAATATAAAAAGTTGCTTACGCCGGCAAAGCTGCTGCTTTCATAGCAGCAGCAACTGGTGCATAACTTAAACGGTGAATTGCACAAGGTCCTAATGTTTGTAATGCTGCGCGGTGCAATGCTGTAGGGTAGCCTTTATGCTTGGAAAACCCGTACCCAGGATATAAAACATCCATCTTATCCATTTCTTCATCACGAAGAACCTTAGCCAAAATAGATGCCGCACCAATTTCTGTAATTAAACTATCACCTTGCACAACGGCTTCGCACGGCATAGAGACATCTGGCGTGTATAGCCCATCAATAAACGCTTTATCAGGACGAATAGATAACCCTTCTATCGCACGCTTCATTGCTAATAACGTAGCATGATGAATATTTAAACGATCTATTTCCTCAACATCGGCTCTGCCGTAAGCGTAACACAGGGCTTGTTCTTTAATTAAAATGGATAACTTTTTACGCTTTAATGCAGTCAGCTTTTTAGAATCGGTCACCCCTTCTATTGGCTGGCGTAAAATGACCGCCGCGGTTACAACAGCTCCTGCTAAAGGCCCTCGCCCAACCTCATCAACACCTGCTACATATATTTGCATAATGACTATATCAATAAAAAAAAGAAGAATAGCATGGTGATTCAAAAAAAGACAGCACACGCAGCCGTCGCTTAGAGCGACCGCAATTTAGAAAAACTCTTGAAAAGAATTGATAAATGATATGGATATGATCATGAACACGGATACTCCTGTAACGGTTCGATTACGTCCCAAACTCCGAGCGTTCCTGATCAAACCACTTGTAATATTTGATGGATATATATCATTGTGATAAAATATTTATCTTTTAATATGTTAAAGATCAATATGTATAAAAAAGCATTTATACCGTTTGTGTCTACACGCACTTCAACAGTAAGTTTATTCCGACCAAGATCCGTTACGTTCAGCTCATTAAATAAAACACCCATTGGTTTATTAGCAACGTGGGAAAAACTTACAATTTTAGAAAAAGAAGAGGTAATGCGAAATCTATCCTTATCAATCAAAGATGATCAGATAATGAATATCAGGTTGAAAGATAAAACGCATCAAGAGCTGATAGATTTGCGAAAAGAGCTCTGTTTTATGTTTCATCCGGATAAAAATCCAAGTATAAATCGCAAATTGTCAAATAATACATTTTATATCGTTGATGATTTTTTAAAAAAACGTATTACTGTTGCAGAAACAGGGGAAAAAAATAAGGTTGAAACATCTACTGTTAAAACATCTAAAGCTGCTCCTCAAAACGATCAAAATGAAGCAAATAATCAACGTGTAGTAAAAGACATTAGAAGTACATTTCACATTATCTTGGATTTGATATTCAATACTCCAATTGAGATAACCGTTAATAAGCAACAAGTAAATATACAAGTAGATATATTAGATATTTTAAAGACGCTTTACCAAATCTTTAATTTAAAAAATGACACTCAAACAAAACCTACAGAAACTAAAAATTCTAACGTTCAGCCTCAATCGAGCTCAGAAGACAGCTATACCAGAAATACAAATACTACCCATACTCGTTATGAGAGTAATAACTATAATTACAGCCACAAAAAAAACAACCATTCTAAATCTAGAACTCAGCCTGATGTATTTGAAGTCAATGGCGATCATTATGGCAATATACACACAAAAAGTGATGTTATAATACATGGTGACTTATTAGGAAACGTTCATACCTCTGGCGATCTTATTGTTCACGGAGATCATCTAGGTATTGCACATGCAAATACAATAACCATTCATGGCGATTTATTGGGAAGTGTTACGGCTAACTCTGTACAAGTTATTCCACATGGGCCACGACGGTAAATCCAACATCAATACAATGATAAGTTTTTATCCCTTGTTGATTCAATTATTTGCAATGATAGTCAAATTCATTGCCATGTTTTTAGGGCGTGTTGACAATTGCTCCGCCCGCCTACGTGCCTCGGCTTGTCCGAGGC
>CAZNVR010000174.1:0-4160 GCA_964576655.1 uncultured Legionella sp.
GATTCCAGCAGATGTTGCCTTTTTAATGAACTCAGCGTTGATGGGAGTTATCCAACAAGGTACAGCACAAGATGCTCGAATTCTAAATCGCCATGATTTGGCAGGTAAAACAGGAACTACCAATGAACAAGTTGATGCATGGTTTGCCGGTTATAATCCTGATTTAGTCGTTACAACATGGATTGGCTTTGATACACCTCATCCATTGCATGAATACGCCGCCAGATTAGCGCTACCAGTATGGATTGATTTTATGAAAGTCGCTTTGCATGGAAAACCCGAACATCCAATGATTCAGCCTGAAGACGTAGTGACGGCACGTATCAATCCTGGCAATGGACTGCTTGCTAAAGACAATCAAAAAAATGCAATTACTGAATATTTTCGTGAAAAAGATGTACCTGGCCTTGATGAAGAATCCGTATCTAATGATACAGAGGAGCTAGACACTCAAGACAGTCTTTTTTAAACATAAGAACTAGGCAACGTCCCTAAAGTTTTTTTACAGCATTCTCAACCATAATCTGTGCTCAAATTAAGGTTAAAAATACTTAAACAAAACTTTAGGAACTTGAGGATCGAGTTATACGAAAGTAAATGCCAATTTATAATTGTCATCTTCTTGCGCTTCAGCTTCTTTTTGTTTGGCAGTCATCTGTACACGCTCATTTGCTATAAAGAAATTGTTACTTGCAATAGAAATTGGACCCATTTCAGAAGCATCTGCAAGGTCTATTCGGACATGTTTTGATTCAAATACATATCCGTTTACCGCAGTTGCTAGAGCTCGTGATCCTAAAGAACACAAAGACATTAATATATTACAAGCATTCAAAAGCAGCGTTGCACATTGGATCAAAGTAGCAAGAATCATATCTAGAGTATGTACCGGCGATAAGGTAAGTATCAATTTACCAACAAGATAAACTCCATAAAAGATTGATACGGCATTTTGCATGCACTGTGCAAAATGTGCAAACGGATAAGTAAGTGCTTGACGTTGTGCAGTGTCAGTAAAATACGGCTTAAAACCTAATGCGCCTTGGCTAAATAGTTTATTCCTAGCATTATCAAAACCATTTAGTGCTTGTCTTTGAAACAAAACTGACTGATGTTGAACTTTCATTTAAAACCCCCGTTAATATTACTTAACAACGTCCATTATAACATCTTTTTGATTAATAACAAATCACTTCTTCACTGTTGTGAGAGCAAAGTAGTAATGAGCTGTTTTATTCTCTGTAAGTCTACCCTTTTAAGGCGGATTAACGGATTGGCCCCATTTTATGGTCCGTACTTCCTGTCGCCACGTTAGTGGCTGCACATGGAGCATAAACCACCAAAACGTTATTAACGCCATTCTGTCTCAAAAATTAAAGGGGTCTTAAAAAGATCTCTTGGGTGAAATGGTTACATCATTGCGGCTTGAACTTAATAATATGGCTGTTTTCATTGAAATGGAATAGCAACAGGAAGTTGGGATAAAATGATAAAGCCCTTTCATAATGAAACAGATTATCAAATGACATTAGATAGAGCGGAGTCGCTATGGGGTGCTAAACAAGATACACCTGATGAGCAACATCCTATAAACATGCCTATCGCTTAAAGTGAAGGTTACAAAGCGGTTTAGATAAATCATATAGAATATAAAAATACCTTGTTGTTTTTATAAGGCCATTGTAAGATCAAAAATAATACAATAAAACCTGGGATAAATAATGAAAATTACCAAAGAAAATCTATCAATATACAATCGACTTTATAAATCAAAACAAGATGTTTTAGTAAGTGCGTTTGAATTCAGTTGCCTTTTAGAAAAACAACAAAAAAATGAACAAAGTCAGCTCATCAAAAAACATACCCAAACGTATTACAATCACCCACAATCCTTATGTGAGTTTAAAAAAACAGTAAGCTCAATGCATTCTTCTGAACAAAATAAATTTTGGAAAAAAGCATCAAATCCCTCTTTAAATAAATTAACAGCGGCTTTAAATTCAGATCAACAACTCATGACAGATCATTTAGCAGAACAATCACTTGAACAAACAAGTGAAGAGTTTTCTAAAATTTTACCCATCGCAGTACTTTTCTCATTTGGACTTGAAATTCCTTTGTATTATTATTTAACCCCTCTACTTGCCACTTATATTCATGTACGTAGCTCTTTAATTTGTGATACTGTGAAAAATGCGAGCGTTGATCAATACCACTATATAGATGGAGAAGACCTGAATCATTCGGAGTTAAATACGAAACTGCTTGAGTGGTTAGAAATAGACAAAATCAGTAAAAACGAACCTATTCAACCCCAAATTTAGGGCGTGTTGACAATTGCTCCCCCCGCCTACGTGCCTCGGCTTGTCCGAGGCATCCACAAGTTTATGTTGGTCTATTACGAAACGCATTCAACTTATATAGACGCAGCTCAACGTGAAAAGCGTTTTAAAAACTGGTGCAGACAATGGAACATTAATCTGATTGAAGAACTTAACCCAGAATGGCGTGATCTGTATGAAGAAATTTGTTCTTAATCAAGATCTCCTCGGACAAGCCGAGGCACGTAGGCAGGAGCAATTAAACACGCCCTAGTATCATTAAAAATCTAATATAAATTCTACCCATGGATGATTTCGCTCTGGCATGGTAAAAGCCCTAAAGATTTTCATTTTCTTTTCCGTTATACTTTGCGCTTTAAAATCATTTAATATTGACATGTCTAATCCCATTCTTCTACCTAAAACCATTTCAACAAAACAAACATGGGATCAACTCTCTGGAAGCAGTTTGCCGTTGGTGTTGTCTGAATACTGCCAATTTACCTCTGGCGTTAACTTATTAGTCGCACCCGATAATTTAGCAGCCAGTCAGTTATTAGATGAATTAACATTTTTTCTAGCCAATAAACAAAATGCGCCTGATATACTTTTTTTCCCCGATTGGGAAACACTTCCTTATGATCAATTTTCTCCTCATCAGGATTTGATTTCCGAACGATTATCTACATTAAGTCGACTACAACAGGCATCAAATGCTATTGTGATTAGTGCTGCAAGCACGTTAATGCATCGTGTTTGCCCACCATATTTTTTAAACCAATATGGCTTGATGTTACAAGAATCACAAATACTCGATATAGCCCCATTCAGGCAGCGTCTTGAACAAGCAGGATACCATTGTGTAAACAAAGTCCTTGAGCATGGTGAGTTTGCCGTTCGTGGAGCAATCATTGATCTTTATCCAATGGGAAGTGAGCTACCATTTAGAATAGAATTATTTGATGATACCATCGAAAGCTTGCGACGTTTTGATCCCGAAACGCAACGTACGGTTGAAAAAATCAAACAAATTCACATTTTACCAGCACGCGAATACCCGCTTGATGAACAAGGAATTGCATTGTTTCGTCGTGCATTTAGGGAAAAATTTGCAGGCAATCCTGCGCACTGTCCTATTTATGAAACCGTATCTAATGGCAAATTTTTTGGTGGATTGGAATATTATTTACCCCTGTTTTTTGAAAAATCAGCTACATTTTTTGATTTTTTACCCAAAGACACAACCATTTGCCTGATTCAATCCACACAAGATGTAGCTGAGCTATTTTGGCAAGAAATTAACTCTCGTTTCGAACAGCGGAAATACGATGTTAGTCGCCCTATTCTAGAACCATCTGTTTGCTTTTTATCACCAATAGAGCTATTAACACACGTAAATGAATATAAACAATTACGCGTTTATAACGATAAAACAACAAAAAAGAATGCTTATCATTTTAATACTGCGACACCACCTAGCCTACCTATAGAACGTCAAGCGTTAAAACCCTTACATCAATTATGCGAATGGATAAAGGACTCATCACGTCGATATTTATTGGTTGTTGAGAGTGCAGGACGTCGTGAAGTGTTATTGGATTTATTAAAACAAAATAACGTCACACCGAAAATACAACCTTCATGGCAAGCGTTTATTGACGATTCAAACCCTATTAATATCACCATTGGCCCTTTATCCTGTGGCATGGAATTATTAGATGCCTCATTATCCATTATTGTTGAATCGCAATTATTTGGCGAGCAAAGCACACCTCAGCGACGTAATCATCAAAAAACAGTTGATCCTGATCTCATTATTCGTGATTTGGCAGAATTACA
>CAZNVR010000175.1:0-3564 GCA_964576655.1 uncultured Legionella sp.
GCAAGACCTAATTGTCATGCCCCAAAAACACCTGTTTTTGAAACAGGTTAGAATTGATCTTGCCCTAATTTGTCGGACACCCTGCTAAGAGCAGTAAAATCTTAGTCAAATGGCTTAGCAATGTGTCCGAATTTTCTCGGGCAAGATCCGTTAATTAGTGTAACTACTTGATGGAACACACTCTTTACAAAAAACATTTGTATACGACCCCAGCCTGCATCCTGTTGAGATGCAAGCCCCAGATGCCGCGGATAAAGCAGAAATAATGATTAACAGCTTCTAATCAATAATTTGTTGTTTCGACCGATCATACGTACTTTTGTATTTAAAGGGATAGGCTTTGCACCTTGCTGAATGGTATATATTTTTGAATCTGATAATGATTTAACTTTGTATTGATACTCTACCGTTTGTGATGGGTTGAACGCAGAACTAAGCACACCAGTACCCGCCCCAAGACCAGCACCCAAAGTACCATAGACTACAGGCCCAACAACCAATCCTAAAGGCCCTGCTATAATGCCTCCTACAACAACACCGGATACAAGACCAATGGTACCACCAGCCCTAGTATAGTGTTTTACAGGATGGGTGTTATGATTTCTTACATGAATAATTTTTTGTGAAGCAATAACAATACCGTCCTTGGACGAATCAGCATGAACACCATTAGTAATGATTACACCAACTAATGCCGCACAAACAGATGCTTTAACGCTCTCAAACTTGCTCATTTTATTCTCTTGTTTTGTAAAAAATGTCAATCTATATCAAAAAAAATCACTTGTAAATACCAGGGCTTCAAAATACCTCCGAATAAGGAATTAATGCACGACACATATTGACATTGACATAGACAAATAGACAAGCAACTAATGACGGTTTGTTGCATATTGTGTAATTATATATTTTCGGATCTGCTCCTACATTCGTTTGCTTAGGAATTAAAATTATTAATCCGAGAAGATACAACAGACAACCTGCTTCATTCATTAGACATCGGTGAGATCGATATCATGATCTTAGCGTTGCCTTATCCAACAAAAAATTTACATACACAGGTTTTATGTCAAGATCCTTTTCAATTGGTTTTACCAATGACTTGGGTAGATAAAATCGAAGGGAAAGCGGTCGATTTATGGCCGGACGAATGCATTTTCTTTTTAGAAAAAGAGAATTGTTTAAGTGGTCATACATTACAATCTTGTGCGTTAAAAAATAGTAAAAAAATAAATCCATTTTTTGCAAGCAGTCTTCATACCCTGATGCAAATGGTCATTTCGGAACTTGGTGTTACGATTTTTCCTCAACTGGCAATTGACAGTGGAATTCTGGCGGGTTCAAATTTAATAACACATTCTTTACCCGCTAATGCATATCGCGAAATTGGAGTGGCCTGGAGAAGCACTTCTCATCAGCAAGATAGTTATCAGTTATTTGCTAATTTGGTTAAAACAGTCTTAACGCAACTCTCTGAATAAGCTTATACTTCGTTTAATGTTTCAAGAGCTGCTTGCAGTCTTTGGTAATCAATGGGCTGGGTAATATCTGCGGATACTTCTCGATAGGAAATAATATGATTTTCATCCAACAGCAGCGCTGCTCGTGCAAGAACGCCAGCTACAGGTCCATCAATGATTGTTAAACCATATGCTTTACCAAAAGCACGCTGACGAAAATCAGATAATAACCGTACATGGGAAAAATCAAAGCTTGAGCAGTGCCGTTTTAAAGCAAACGGTGTATCAACAGAAACACATAAAATAACCACATCACCATAATCAGCAATTTTTTGATTAAAATGCATCACAGAAGAAGAACAGACTTTTGTATCAATACTCGGAAAAACATTTAAAATGATCTTTTTCCCCGAATAATCTGCAAGTGAGACTGATTGTAATTTTTCATCAATCAGTGAAAAATCAGGTGCTTTTTGCCCAATAGAAGGTAATTCACCACACGTATGTATGAACGATCCATCAAATGTTAATTCCATTTAAAATCTCTCCGTTAAACTCTAATCTAATTATACTATAATAATATTGAAGCAATAAGCCAAAAAAATCAAAAAACACGGCAAGGACGACGGCTGAAAAGAGTGAATTAACAAGCAAGGGCATTAGTTTAATTTTATACCACTTAAATCAGCTAAAAGCTGGTTATTTTCAGATACAGGGCCTGGGCTTGCGATAATACATGTTCCATCACTTTGATCATAAGCTTTTGCATACTTGTCCTGGTGAGAACCAAAAAGCCTTAAACCATAATGTTTTTGGTCACCAATGTCTTGTTTTCGACGAAATTGCATTGTCTTCATCATCGTTTGATAGCCCGCTTTAGCTTCTTCGCAAGTGCGTTTACAGGATTCAATTCGATGCTTTTCTTCTATTGAAAATGCGTCTTTATTAAAGATATTGGGATGTATTTTATCGATATCAGAGCAACTTCGCTGAACAATTTGTCGACTTTTAAACTGATTATCTGTTTCACCATGAGCATCTTTATCAATGTATTCCGTTATCCAACGGTATGGATGCTTCAATACATGATAAATAACAAAAGGTTTAATCGCTAAATTCCACACTAATAAACCAAACACATCGAAAGGAGCTGTTCTAACGTTATGTAATCGATAAGTTTTATTCTCAATACGTCCTACGGGTATTTTTCCTATGAAATGCATTGTGGCCGTTAAATTACCCTCTTGACGCTTACTTATGAATTCATCATATGCTTTTATTGCACGACCATGCCAAGAATGCTCTCGAAGATAGTCTTGAGCGATATTTTTCTTTCTTGTTTCTTCTGTCGCTTTAAATTCATATTCAGCGATTGATCGACCTTCTGCTAAACCAAGTAAATAGCCTTGGTGATGACCTTGTCTTTGTGCATCCACAATAGTTTTAGGAATGGATAGCCCTGCTTCAATTTTACCTAATTCTATTCCAGATAATTCACCTTGTTTATGACCTTCGTCGAATCCACTACGAATTGCGACACCAAGAAACGTATCCGCTACTTTAACCCCTGCATCATACGATTTTTTTAAATCGTCCGCAGTGTATTGATTTGAACTATTTTTATCTCCAGCATCTTCTCGCCCTTGACGATAACGCTGCATCATTTCCTCATCGGACCAAAAACGTGTGTTTTTCCCATTATTATTAAAATGTTTTGGCATATACGTTTCTCTACATTTCAGTTAGGACGATTCTTAGAGGCATTTAAGTCATTAAAAAATGACTCAAATTCAGATTTTGCTTTTTGCGGTAATGTTTCTGTTTTCATTTTTTCCGCGAACTTTAAAAGTGCTATTTTTGCAGGTAACTTAGCAGCTTCTGCTTGTTGAGTTTTGGCTATTCCACCATGCCCCGAAATAACTATTGCTAACTCATCATTTTTTGCCTCTAACGCATAATCAAAACAAGTACGGCCTTTTTCATCAATGATATTAAGATCAGCACCTAAATGAATTAATTTTTCCAATGCATCTTTGTGCCCCCCCTCCGTTGCATAGTGAGCAGGAGTTCTTTGTAAATAACAATGACACTTATGATTGACGTT
>CAZNVR010000175.1:3574-4159 GCA_964576655.1 uncultured Legionella sp.
GATCATTTTAACATCACCTCTTTTAGCTGCTTCATGGAGAGCGGTGTTATCATTATGCGTTTGTTCGACAATTAATTTGGGATTTTGTTTTGCAATGTGTTGTATAACAGGTAAATTTTTATGTTGTACGGCTTCAATGAGGGCTGTGATCGTTGGCATTTTACTGGTGGATTTCCACATGGATTGTTGCAAAACATATCTCATTGATGGAATAGTTCGACCTACTTGGCGTAATGTAAACATGAATCAATTGTTCCCATAAGATTTATTACGAATGCCACATTAAGTTTAAATAAACGCCATGATACACTAATTTTAAATCAGAAAGTAGTACAAAAGTTCTTAGGGCATAAAAGTATTGAGCTTAAAAAGTCCTGGAATTTTCATTGGAAAAATAGGGCGTGTTGACAATTGCTCCGCCCGCCTACGTGCCTCGGCTTGTCCGAGGCATCCAGGAGATGCTCAAGTTAAAAATAAAGCTAAATTAAAATCATTAACCCATTGATTAATAATAGAAAAATTATAATATAACGGTTCTGACACCAAGTATAAAACGAGTTTGTAATGGCTAGATTTATGCTCAGT
>CAZNVR010000176.1:0-4154 GCA_964576655.1 uncultured Legionella sp.
GACAAGCCGAGGCACGTAGGCGGCAGGGTCCATATATGTCAACACGCCCTAGTAAAAAAAATAAATTAAGCCGTACATGACAGATTTTTTTGTCATGTACCGAGAATAATTTGGACAAACAAATCGTTTTGTGTGTAGTATAAAAAACGAATCTCACAAACATGGAAGAGGTTATGATGATTTATACAAATGATTTGGATGAACTTGTCTTTTTAATGAAACGACATGCTGATTTAGTGCATGATTTTAAAGAAAAAAATTATGATGTGAAGATCTCTCTTGCAAAACAAGAAGGCCAACGACAAGTCATACAAGAAATTCTTCAACAGGATCAATTCAAAACATTAGCTCGTCAAACTCATTTTGATGTATGCGAATTCGCTATTCCTGAGGATAGAGAAACGCGTTTAACCAAAGCGATTCAGAAACACAACCTCTGGATCACACAGGCTATTGTCATACAATTTTGTCATTTAGTTGCTAGAAAATTAGCAACATCTGAAGACATCTCTGATGATATAAAAGATAACAAATATAAAATAGAAAATGAGATTCATACCATAAAGTCCGACTATAATCATAAAATCAATACAATGCTCACTATCATTAACTCCACTGATAATGAACAAGATAAACTGAATCAGCTACTCACTCAAGACAGCCTGCATGGTGAGACGATAGGGCATCTTTGTTTTAGAGAAAATGTCGATACTATATTTTATTCAAACATAGTGAATGGCTTAAGCTCTGACAAAAAGTTACAACTATTATCCAAAACAAATCATAACTCACAATCCATATTTGAATTAAAATATTGTACAAATCGCTATTTTATTTCTTTAACAGAAACCATGAAGCCTGAGGATTTAAAATGCTTACTAAACAAAGAAATGATTTTTCATAATGCCCTTGCTCGCATGCGTGATGTAGAATGCTTAAATTATTATTGGAATATATTAAAACAAAAATACTCAGATGAATTATCCGATTTTTTTGATACGGATGAAAAAAAAGTAACCTGGGAAAAACATGTCATTCAATTTGCTCAAGCGACATTTCTTATCAATTATATAAATCAGTATCATGCTAAAATGAGCGAGGGTCATTTTGACTCAATCACCTCACGCTTAACTCAACATCCTGATTTTAAACAAGATACAACAGAGGAACGTGCCAAGATACTCTTGAGCTATCTTCAATCTTTTGAGTTAACAACTAGCGCAATAAAAACATTAGTGAATATAAAACATCTTAAAAAGGAGCTTCGAAAAACGTTATTAACACTACCTCATGATATAAATAATTTCGAAACGCTTGTTCATGCTACGGATAACAACACATCTATTGGTCAATTTTGTGCTACATGGCGAAAAATATCCTTTTCTAAACAAAGCTTTTTTTCTTCCTCAAAAAATGAAACAAAAACCGTTAGACAAGTTCGGCAATATAGCTTTGAAATGCAAGAAGCGATCATTCCACCATCAGCACCAACAACAAACATTCCAATAGCAACACCCTATGTGAATTCAGATGAACCCTATAAAGCACTCACTTAACACCAACTCAGTAGTAAGGCTTCAGACATAATCACGCCTTACTACTCTTCTCATGATTATTGTTTATCCGATGTGAAACAAACAGCACCCCACCAAAACAATAGACTCATTATCCCTATTCCTGCGCAACATAAACCAAAAAACAAATTATTGTGAGATAAATAAATCCAATTAGATACTTCAATGCCCACACCTTGGATAGTCATGGTAATCATACTAATTAACGCTGATGTAGTGCCTTTGCTCACCGGTGTTGAAAAAAGTATAAACCGATTTAATGGTGCTGTTGCAATACCTGAACCTAAAAAATAAATAATTAATCCGGGCATTAACCATAAATAATAGTGACTTATACACATGGGTAAAATATACATGGCAAACAAACCAATTGTTGCAATCACAAACCCAATCCACACTAAACTTTTTAATCCTTTAAAATGAGTTAAGCGATGCAAGCATATGTTGCCTACAGCATAAGCTCCAAATGCCGGTATTTGCCAAAGACCGTATTGAACCATACTAAGCTTTGCATCAAGCACTAAAATAACTGGAGCTAACCCTATCCAAGCCACACAAGGCAGGCATAATAACCCCAACGATATAGAGCCTAGTAAAAAAGAACGGTTTTTTAATAATGCCAAGTAATTGCCCGCAATAACGTTTATGGATAATGGGGTGACTTTAATTTCTTCACCATTGTGTTTAATTTGGCCTAAAGGCTCAGGCATAAATCGCCACAACCCCCATAAAGCGAGCAATGCAAATACTGCAATAATTAAGAAAATAAAACGCCAATTAAAATAGTGAATAAACACAGCCCCTAATAATGGGCCTAATAATGGCGCTGTAATAGACACATTAGCCATAATTGAAATAAGGCGTATAGCATCCATTTCCGCAAAAATTTCTTGTAATGTTGCATAACCTATAACAGCAATGAAACATAATCCCATGCCTTGAACAAATCGAGCGAATAAAAATTGATGAATGGAATTAGAGCAAGCAATTAAAAGTGTACAGATAAAAAACAACAATGCACCAAAAATCATTACGGGTCTGCGACCAAAACGATCAGACAAAGGCCCTAAAAACAGTTGCAAACTAGCACCACCCAACACATACGCCGTAAGAGAGGTAGCGATTGCCGATTCAGGACCATTAAACGATGCCACCACCTTGATCATTCCCGGCATAATCATATCATTAGCGATATACGTTAAAAATTCATATAACACTAAGAAGAAGGCGAATAAGTACGCGTGTTTTTTTGTGATATTGATTAACGGTTGTGACATAAAACCTCCTGCTGCCATTCGATGTGATAGGTGTCTATCGAATCGGCTTTCCAATATCGATCACTCACAGCAACCCCAATCACCGCAGCTAATTCATCATTGATATAAAGTAACGGTAGATGCGCTCGTTGCCAAGGTGGAATCTGCCATTCTTGCAATAATTTTTTTAACGCTTTGGTTTGTCCGTGCCAAAAAAATTGCTCCCCTCCCAGCCTTACTCGTACACTCAATTGAGAGTCTTTAGGCACATGCAAACCAACAGCAACAGGCGTCACACACAAACACCCGTTACCCCAGGCTAATATAGCAGGAAACAATGGCCATGCGCATGATACAGGTGGCGGCGTGTGTTGATTTTTTAATAAATATAAGGTCGCTTGATATCGACGGACACACCAATCATCCCATTCAATCACAGGTTGTGCGTCTTGATGTGAAAAAATAACATCTGTAATTAAGTGTTCAAACGTAGATGTTGAAGGCAATCTAGCGTTGTGATGATTTATCCATGAACGCAAAACATTAACTATCCGTGAAAATTCAAGTTGTCGTAACGTATTTATTGATAACGTGTTGGATGAATGATAGGGATAATCTAACTCAGCCAATGCACGTAAATTTTTTTTGGCTTGCTGACAATGCATGGCGGTGCGTGTCATATTCGATACAGCCCCTGGCCAACGCGCCTTTAATAAAGGCATCACGTGATGACGAAGATAATTACGAGAAAAAAAAGACGCTTGATTGCTTTCATCATCTATCCAGTGTAATTGATGCTCACGTGCGTATGCTTCAAGTGCTGCGCGCGAATGGGTGAGCAATGGGCGATGTAACTCCCCGGCACCTAACGATTTAACAGACGGCATGGCACATAACCCATCAATACCGGCCCCCCTCAATACATTCAACAATAATGTCTCCGCTTGATCATCGGCATGGTGTGCTAGTAGCAATGCGTCTTGGGGACCAAGCAAGGAGGTAAAAACACCATAACGTGCATTGCGTGCGTGCTCTTCTATGTTAAACGTTTGTTCAAATTGGACGTGACGAACAATTAATGGGATAGAGAGCTGGTTACAAACCATCTGACAATGTTTAAGCCATGCATCCGCATGAAGACTTAAACCATGATGAACATGAATAGCTGATAATAAGGGTTTAATTAAGGGCTGTTGGGCTAAGTAATGCAATAATACAGTGGAATCCAAGCCACCGCTGAATCCCACTCGTAAGGCGCGAAAACAGGCTAATGCTTTAAGCCCGTTTTCATCCATGAATGAATCACTCACAGGCCCCCATTGCC
>CAZNVR010000177.1:0-4132 GCA_964576655.1 uncultured Legionella sp.
CTTTTGTTTTTAACCAAATCACACCAACTGGCATAAATGCCAATAAACACAACGTCAAAATACGAACCAAATACTCGGAGCCCAATTGAAAGGGCAATATTTCTGAGCCCATTTGAAAAAAAGCATTCAATTTAGTTTGAACAAATAATAACGCCCAACGGCTCCAATCTTCATAATTTTCAACAAACCAAGATGCAATAACAATGGGGGCTATCAGTTTAACACCAGGTATTTTAATCATTTTTTGAATTAAATGGGTAAATTCTTGCGCATGTAACAAAAATATTGCCGAAGCAATAACGCACAAGCCTAGCGTTAAGATCATAGTTGTTATCCTGATAATAAATTATAGATTAGCTTTTATCTTCCAAAAACTCCCAACGTGCATACATTTCAGCAAGTTGTTTCTCATAGTCTACCAGTTTTTGTTGTGACTTGCTAATTAAAGGCGCACTTTGCTGGTAAAAAGAAGGATCTGCCATTTCGGAATGCAATGAGCTAATATTGCTCTCCAACGATTCAATTTGCTTAGGTAGCTTTGAAAGTTCACGTTGCTCATTAAAACTCACTTTAGCTACTGTTTTGGGGCGTGTTTCACTAACCGTTGTAACGCTTGATGTTTGTTGTTTTTTTTCGGTTCTATATGCATCATAACCACCTAAATATTCTTTGAATATACCATTGCCTTCATGAATTAAAACGCTAGTTACAACTTGGTTGATAAATGATCGATCATGACTGATTAATAATAACGTGCCAGGATAATCAATTAACATGGTTTCTAACAATTCGAGGGTTTCGATATCTAAATCATTTGTGGGTTCATCAAGCACTAATAAATTAACAGGTTTTGCAAAGAGTTTAGCGAGCAATAAACGATTGCGCTCACCACCTGATAAAGACGAAACAGGTTGGTTAAAACGCTCTGGACTAAATAAAAACTCTTTTAAGTAAGAAGCTACATGTTTTTGTTTGCCTTGAATCGTAACATAATCAGCGCCATCCCCAACATTAGCCATAACCGTTTGGTTTTCATCCAATTGACGACGCAATTGATCAAAATAGGCAACAGATAAAGAGGTTCCTTGGCGAACATCTCCTGAGTCGGGTGCTAATTCACCTAGAAGTATGCGAACTAATGTGGTTTTACCGCAACCATTAGGACCTACAATGCCTACCTTATCTCCACGTGTTAATACAAATGAAAAATCTTTTAATAAAGGACGCTCATTTAAATGATAATTTAAATGTTGTGCCTCCAGAACCAAATTTCCCGAGCGGGCAACATCTAGAGTTAACGATTTAACCTTACCTGTTTGAGCTCGGCGCTGTTGATGTTCTTCGCGCATCGCTTTTAATGCACGAACTCGCCCTTCATTACGCGTTCGTCTAGCTTTAATACCCGTGCGCAACCACGCCTCTTCTTCACTTAAACGTTTGTCAAACAGTTCATTGTGAGTATTTTCTGTCAAACGATTGGCTTCTCGCCTATCTAAATAGGTTTCATAACTGCAATCATGCCGATGCAATTTACCTCTATCAATTTCTACAATTCGATTCGCAACTTGCGCTAAAAACTCACGATCATGTGTTACAACCAAAAGACTGCCAGAATAACTTTTTAAATAAGACTCTAACCATTCAATTGCATTAATATCCAAATGGTTAGTCGGTTCATCCAATAATAATAAATCAGGAGATGCAATCAGCGCCGCTGCCAATAGAACACGGCGTTTCATTCCTCCGGATAATTGATTCATTGTATCATTTGGGTTAATACCCAAACGCGTTGCCATGGTTTCAATCCGTGGCAATAAATCCCACACTTGCAAATCATCCATGCGTTGTTGACAGCGCGCTAATGCGTTAATGTCGTCTGTACGTGATAGGTTATAAAATTGAAATAACACCTCACCTGCCATGCCTAAGCCTTTAACAAGAAAATGATAAACCATTTCATCTTCATTCACAGGTACCTCTTGCATAAGGCCTGCAACTCGTAATCCATTTAATTGGTGAATTTGTCCACTATCTTGAACAATTTCACCTTGTAAAAGTTTTAATAAGGTTGATTTACCCGCACCATTTCGACCAACTAAAGCAATTCTGTCTTGTGCTTTGATTTGCCAATCCGCATTATCAAGAATGCGATTGCCACCTACGGTGAGATTAACACCATTTAAAGATAAAATGCTCATATATACTCTATATTGAATTTTAATGTCTTACGGTTGTACCGTAAACATGATTGCATAATTCCACATAACCACGAGAGGTTATCGATTTGGATAGTTAAATAACTTTTTATAGTACCATCACACCATCCATCTCAACCTGTGCTCCACGAGGTAATGCAGATACACCGATTGCTGCTCGTGCAGGATAAGGTTTAGTAAAACGATGCGCCATGGCCTCATTAATTAGAGAAAAGTGATTTAAATCGGTAAGATAAACGGATAATTTAACAATATTAGACAAACTTCCACCACAAGCTTCACAAACAGCGGCTAGATTATCAAGAACCTGAGTAATTTGTGCACGAATATCATCACTACATAATTGCATCGTCAGTGGATCAAGCGGAATTTGGCCAGATAAATAAACGGTATTCCCAGAACGAATGGCCTGGCTATAAGTTCCAATTGCTTCAGGCGCAAGTGCACTACTGATGGGTTCCATGTTTTATTCCCCCTGTTTTTTTCGATAAAGCCTAAGGACTACTTTATTGGCACGTAAACGACGCATCACTCGAGCCAAATGCGTTCGATTAAGCACACTAATAGAAAACGTAACGGCATTATGGCGGCCATCTCGCGGGTCAACATTAATATTACCAATATTAGAATCTGCTTCTGAAATGGCAGTGGCAAGCGTCGCTAAAACACCGCGTTGGTTAGCAACATCAACTGTAATATCAACCCAGAATTCACCTTGCACATTCTCATCCCAACATAACGAGATAAATTGACCCGGATTGCCACGTGCATTGTTAATAAAAGCACAATCGCTGGCATGGACTAAAATTCCACGTCCTTGCTGGAAGCGTCCTACAATTCTATCACCAGGAATAGGTTGACAACATTCCGCAAAATGTAAAACCATGCCTTCCGTACCCTTAATGGGCAATGAACTTATTTTGGAATTTTTCTCCAAATCACCAACATCCTGAACAACTATAAGGCGCTTAGCAATGACCATGGGCATTTGATTGCCAATTCCAATAGCATAAAATAGATCATCAGCTATTTTATAATTTAAATCATCTAATAATGCCTTTAACGATTCAGGCGGTACTTTGGAAAATTCACTAGCTAATTCTGTGAACGCTTGATCTAAAAATCGATGTCCCAACGCAATAGATTCAGCGTGGTGTTGGCTTTTTAAGAAATTACGGATATTACTACGCGCTTTACCTGTAACGACAAAATTTAACCAAGCAGGATTAGGATTACCACCCGGGGCTGTAATAATTTCAACTGTTTGACCATTGGTTAAGGGAATGCTTAAGGGTACAAGTCTACGATTAACTTTTGCTGCAACACAGCTGTTACCTACCCCTGAATGAACAGTATATGCAAAATCAACGGGCGTTGCCCCAATAGGCAATTCCATGATATCTCCTTTAGGAGTAAATACATAAACCTCATCGGGAAATAAATCAATTTTTACATTTTCAATAAATTCAAGTGAACTGCCAGTACTGTGTTGCAGCTCCAATAAACGTTGCACCCACTCTCTAGCACGTAATTGTGCTTCATTAACCTCCGATCCAGACGATTTATAAATCCAATGCGCAGCAACACCATTATCTGCAACACGATCCATATCTCTGGTACGAATTTGTACTTCTAACGGTACACCAAAAGGGCCAAACAATGTTGTATGAAGGGATTGATAACCATTGACTTTAGGTATGCCAATATAATCTTTGAATCGCTGAGGTACTGGTTTATACGTTTGATGTAAAGCCCCCATCACTCGATAACAAGAGTCAATATCTTCTGTGATAACCCTAAAAGCAAAAACATCTGTTATTTCGGCAAAAGAGGCCTTTTTTTGGCGCATTTTACGATAGATACTGTATAAATGTTTTTGACGCCCAAAGACATGTTCATAGGGAATATTTAACTCT
>CAZNVR010000178.1:0-4088 GCA_964576655.1 uncultured Legionella sp.
GATTTTAATGAATCCTGGTGCAAGCTTTAAGGTGATGGTGCCTTTTGTAACGGTGTATACACTGTGTTTGTTTCTGCCTGCCATTGACATGTTAGCTACGTACACCTTTAAACTGTTTTCTTTTTCATTTACGTTTGGTCTAGCTGCTCTCATTTTCCCAGCAATTTACCCGCTGTCTGATTCAATCACAGAAGTGTATGGAAAAAAGGTTGCCTGGTATCTTATTATGGCCAGCTATATGCCTGCTGTTATTATTTCAATCCTAAATAATATCATGCTAGCACTAGCAGATAATCATCTGCTATATGATTTTTTACTAAAACCCTCTCTTTTAATTACCATTATGGGACCCATCGCTTACGTCATCACATCCTGGATTAACGTAAAATTAATTAGTCAATTAAAAATGAAAATGCGAGGAAAACATTTTTCAATACGAAGTTTTGTCTGTTCTGGTCTATCAGAAACCCTAACCAGTTTAATTGTATTACCTGTTGTATTTTATAATCAGGGGTTAAAATATACGAGCCATCTCTATATTGGCAGTGTATTAACAAAAATGCTCATTACGATACCTTTTGTTTTTATTGCACGAATGCTAGTCAATATTTATAGGCAAGTGGATGGGCATGCCTATCCAATCTATAACCAAAGCCTAATGAACCTTGACAATATGCACCCTCCCGCTTAGGATTCATACATTCTAATGTTAGGACAAATCCATGACCATCGAGCGTGTGCGCGCATTAGTCAGCGACGATTTTACTGCTGTTAATGACTTAATTTTAACTAAAATTCAAGCGCAGAGTGGGCTAATAGATGATTTGGCTAATCATATTGTACAAAGTGGCGGAAAACGCTTACGTCCTTTAATTGTGATTTTAGCAAGCCGTGCTTGTCATTATCATGGCAAACACCATATCTCTTTAGCGGCAATGGTTGAGTTTTTTCACACGGCAACACTCTTGCACGATGACGTGATTGATGAATCAACACTTAGGCGTGGTCGCGAAACTGCTAATGAAATTTGGGGCAGTAAGGCAAGTATATTGGTTGGTGATTATTTATTTACTCAATATATGCAGTTGATGATTGATGTCGGTGATCTGAACATTATGCAATTGTTAACTGACATGGCCAATCAAATTGGCTGCGGAGAATTAAAACAATTATCCAACAAACATAATCATGCCTTAACATTAGAGGATTATTTTGATGTCATTCGATCAAAAACATCTCTGTTGTTCGCAGAATCAGCGCGTCTTGGCGCGCTCATTAGTAAATCCACTCCTGACATTGAGCAAGGCTTATTTAATTACGGCTTACATTTAGGTAATGCGTTTCAATTAATTGATGATTCACTTGATTATTGCTCCGATGCAAAAACACTTGGGAAAAACGTGGGAGATGATTTAGCAGATGGTAAAGCCACATTGCCATTAATCCATGCCTTAAAGCATGGTACCCCTGCTCAGCAACTAAAAATAAAACAAAGTCTTGAAGAAGGCACATTAAAGTATTTACCAGAGGTCATGATTGCTATTACTGAAACCAAGGCCATTGAATATACACGAGACGTTGCAAGTACCGAAGTTGAAAAAGCTATTCATGCATTAAATATACTGCCTGAATCTGCGTTTAAAGATGGGCTCATCGATATAGCACGCTTTGCGGTTAAACGAGATCATTAAATAGGCAAGAAGAAATGCGTTCTGCCTACCGGTTGCTCCAACAACATATCGTTGTATCACCGGACTCGATACCGCGAACAAGTGTACGCGGTACTTAGGCATATTTAAGGATTCAAACAATAGGCAATTGGATGTTAAGCTTCAATGGCTACTAGACGAGATGGGGCTTTATTTAGCTTGGGCTCTTCTGCATCAAAATACGTATATTCCCATGCATCTTGTTGAACGATTAACTCACGCAACAATTTATTGTTTAAGCCATGCCCGGATTTATACCCCTCAAAGGCACCAATTAAACTTGAACCCAACAAATACAAATCACCAATAGCATCTAATACTTTATGTTTAACAAATTCATCGTCAAAACGTAAGCCATCTTCATTGAGGACGCGGTAATCATCAACAACCACAGCATTATCCAAACTACCACCTTTGGCTAAATCAGCCTCACGTAGTTTTTCATAATCGGATAAAAAGCCGAATGTTCTAGCACGACAAACTTCTTTAACATACGATGAAACAGAAAAATCAAACGAAGCCATTTGAGGCTTGTCATTAAATACAGGATGGTCAAAATCAATTGTAAAAGAAATTTTATACCCATTATAAGGAAGAAACTGCACATATTTGCCATTATCTTCAACACGAATAGGCTTTAAAATACGAATGTAACGCTTAGGAGCGTTTTGTTCGCGAATCCCTGCTGATTGAATTAAAAATACAAAAGGTGCTGCACTGCCATCCATAATAGGAAGCTCTGGCGCATTGATATCGATAGATGCATTATCAATACCCAAGCCTGCCAAGGCTGACAACAAATGCTCAACGGTAGCCACTCGCACACCGTTATATTGCAATGTTGTACACAATGTTGTGTCGCAAACGTTATCAAACGTTGCAGGAATTCTAGCGGGAGGATTACAATCCGTACGGATAAAAACAATGCCCGTATCTCTAGGTGCTGGATTTATTGTGATAAGAACAGGAACACCGGAATGCAATGCAACGCCGGTCGCTTGAATCGACTTTTTTAGAGTTCGTTGGTTTGTCATTCATTACTCTTGGTTGTCGGCTCATTTTTTTGAGCGCAATTACTCCACAGTTTAGCAACTGTTGCATAATTAGTCCAGTGCTTATATAACTTACTCTTTATTTAGGTTGGGTTCTGCAACCCAACCTAAATGATTACGCGCCTTCCTGTCTACGTAAAAACGCAGGGATATCAAGATAATCTACAGCAGGAATAGCTGTTTCAACAGTAGGTTTAGCTGAAATAGCAGGTGCTGCAGCAGCTTGTTTACGCATCACAGCGGGACGCTCTAATTGATGGTAATCAAGAGAGCCATCAACCCCGCGTGTTTCCATTAAACGCGCTTTACCTGACATTTGTTGCGGAGCTTGACGATGCCTAACATCACCAAGACCTGTCACAATGACAGTGACTCGTAATTCATCGGTCATGTTAGGATCAATTACAGTCCCAACAACAACCGTTGCGTCATCAGAAATAAACTCTTTAACCACATCACCGACTTCTTCAAACTCGCCAATTGACATGTCAGGGCCTGCTGTAATATTAACTAGAATACCGCGTGCGCCTGAAAAGTTCACATCTTCAAGCAATGGGGAAGCAATCGCAGCTTCAGCCGCTTGACGAGCGCGTTGCTCACCATCGCCTGTTCCTGTACCCATCATTGCCATACCCATTTCAGACATCACAGTACGTACGTCAGCAAAGTCTACGTTAATAAGACCTGGGCGTGTAATTAAATCGGAAATCCCTTTTACAGCACCTAACAACACATTATTTGCAGCTTTAAATGCATTTAATAAGCTAATGTTTTTGCCTAAAACACTCAGGAGTTTATTGTTGGGGATAGTAATTAAGGAATCCACATGCTCAGCTAAACAACGAATGCCTTCTTCGGCAGCTAATGCACGTTGTTTGCCTTCAAAAGAAAAAGGTTTGGTGACAACCGCTACGGTTAAAATACCCAGTTCTTTTGCAATTTGAGCAAACACCGGAGCCGCACCAGTACCTGTTCCACCACCCATTCCTGCAGTGATGAATACCATGTCAGCACCACGTAGAATATCTTTGATATGCTCACGGTCTTCTTCAGCCGCTTCGCGACCGATTTGTGGGTTAGCACCAGCACCTAAGCCTTTGGTTAACTCATCGCCTAATTGAATCAGTATTTTGGCATTGGAGTTTTTAAGCGCCTGCGCATCTGTATTTGCACAAATAAATTCAACGCCATCGATATTTTCGGCAAGCATGTGCTCCACTGCATTGCCGCCACCACCACCGACGCCAACGACTTTAATGACGGCATTGTCTTGCTGGCTTTCCATTAATTCAAACATTAAATACCTCTTCTCGTCGTGTGACTAAAA
>CAZNVR010000179.1:0-4030 GCA_964576655.1 uncultured Legionella sp.
GCAAATGCATGAAGAACCGCAATCAATTTTAAATAATTAATCGACTGACCGAAAGTTATCGTTAAGTTGGATAAAGCGAACAATGTCTTGTAACTCCTTTTCAACGGGTACTTCGTATCCCATGAGCCATGCATAAAGATCAGGATCTTGAGCTGTTAATAATTGTTCAAACCCATCAATTTGATTAGCACTTAATGAATCGAGATGCTCTGTCAAAAATCGTTGTAAAATCAGGTCTAACTCCAACATGCCACGTCGACAATGCCAGGTTATTTTCGCTTTTTTAGCAGGTGTAAGCATAGGATTGTATCTCTTTTATGGTCAGCTATTATGGAAGAATGGTACACTACTCTTTTTATTAACCACAACATTTAGTGATGTATGCCGATAATTAATCATCGAGAACTCAGTGTTTTTGCCCCTATTCAAGACGAGTTAACTCTTGATCTTACAAAAAACTATTTATTTGATCTCTCATACATGGGATGTATGCATTTAACGGGGGAAAATAGTCGTGAATTTTTACAAGGGCAATTAAGCTGTGATGTACGAGAAGTAACAAGTACACAGATGCGTCAAGGAGCCATGTGCAATTTAAAGGGTCGTGTTCTGGCGTTGTTAGATGTTATCGATTGGAACGGTTTGCATTTATTCGTGCCTCAGGATTTACTGCTTCCAACACAAACCTCTTTAGCTAAAACGGCCTTTTTTTCAAAAGTTCAGTTAACATTATCACCTACATATCAACTATTTGGATTTTATTTACAAAACAACAACGATATCATTCCGTTTAATGCTCAATTACCTCTGGAACAATATGGCTGTCTACAAGAAGATGCCTTCTATGTTTATCACCTAGGTGAAGGCTTTTACATTTTTATTGTCAAAAACGACACTATATCTGCCTCTTTTATAAACAATAATCAATGGCGTGGTTCATTAACCTGGCACACGCTTCAACTTAAAAATAATCGTTGGGACATATACCCTCTATCACGTGGTGCATTTTTACCTCATCGGCTGAGTTTACAATTATCAGGTTATTTAAGTTTTAATAAAGGATGCTATAAAGGCCAGGAAATTGTAGCTCGAACGCATTACAGAGCAAAACTTAAACATGAAATGAAATTATTTATAGTTGAAAACAATATGAAGTTAACCTCAGGCTCTAGACTCATGAGCGAAGATGGTCAAACTGAATTAGGAGAGTTAGTCGATTATTCAGTTATTAATGAAACAACTGCTTTAATCGCAGCCAGTGTTGTGTTTAATTGCCCAACAACATTTATCATAGAAAACGTGGATGGTGATATTTAATATGAAACAACGGTTTATAGTAAACTTGGAGCGGCTTAATAAAATAGACGCCGAACGCCTGGTCAAAAAAGGTGCTGAAATCATTTTCCATACAGACAATCAGCAATATTTATCAATCGAACTCAATGTTGAAACGAAAAGAAGTAAAGCGGCATTATCCATAGAGGATAATACCTTGTTTATAGGTTACCAGTGGGTAGCTAGCTTTACACGAGACAACTATAAAGATATGGGTGCACCCCTTTTAACATTTGCATTAACGGATGAACCGTTTAAAGTACTTAATGAGACGTTTTTTAATTCATCGTCTTCTTTGACTTTTTTCTCTAGAAACAATGAATCAGATGATATTGAATCACCTAGAAAAAAAATAAAAAGCGATGATGAACCCATGGACGAATCTAGTCCGTACAATTCGCCTAGATATTAAAAAACGCTATACGTTCGGTTAAGACAGAAAACGGATGAGATGGCGTGCGCTATGTATATTGAACAAAAGCACAAACAGGGTATACGAATCTAAATTTTGAATATTAACATGGCCTATTATACCTACGTGCCTTATGCACAGCACGTAGGACATTTGAATCGATCATGTTCGTTTAAATGCGTTTGCTCTGACAAGCAAGTCTGTTTCTACGTTTATTTCTAACTTCTGGATACAAACAGATTCATCTTACATCGTCATTTCGTTGGTGCTAGTTGTATCATCACAACATGACGTAACCGGACGGCAGGAACTAAAAAGATCGACCTGCTCGATATAGTCTCTTGATAAACCAAATACGGTATTTTCTTTTTGATTATTACCAAAAAAGGATAGTACAGATGCCCTAATACAGCTGATTGGTGACCCTAGCGTAATAGCCAATGTATCAATTAATGTATCTCCAATACATGCACCCATAGCGAAGAAACATCCCATTTCAGTAGCATCGTTTTGACGACGTCTTTTAGCATAAACAACATCGCCACGCGTTGCAGGTTTTTTATTTTCTTCTGCTTGTGCTACTGCCGTTGCAACACAACATAAGGTGCCTGCTAAACAAGCCACAGCATCAGAAACAGGATCACACGTTGCTTTTCCGGCTTTTATGCCATCAAAGAACATTTCAGTACAAGTTAAGGTTTGATTTGCATTGGGTTGTTCAATTGTTTCATCGTTTAAAGTAATCATCAATTAATCCTTATTTTAAATAAGGAGAATTATATCATAAACAATACTTTTTTAATTACTTAATAACCAAGTTGATTTTTTTTAACCTTAATAGTTCATTAATGGATTTTCGGAAGTCTACAAAGTCGGCAACCACATAACTACGCGGATCTTCAGTCAGTTTTAGCATTACAGGCCTCCTGCAATGGTCAAGACTGTTTTCAGTAACGCTGAATTTAACTCATTCGTTATGCACTACGTATTCCATTGCGTAGCATCAATTGCAAACCAACAGCTGGGGTGCTCACTGCAACAAGCTCAGGCTTTACTTCAACAAAACCAAAGATTGAACGATGCTATAAAAATCAAAGTAATAAAAAACGAAAGTTTTTTTGTATTTCATTTAAGTCAAATTTATTCAAAAACAATGAAAAACTCATCCAGGCACTTAATGCGGCTAAATCTCTAAATTGCGGCGGAAGATAAATGGGAGCTGTAATTAATCCTTGCTCTTTTAACTCTATCAGCAACGGTAAATCGTCCAGTGCTAATTTACCCGTAAATAATAAAGGGATAGTGTCTACACGATTTTGACTAATAGCAAAACAAATAAAATTATAAAGAAGTACGAATCCTTTTGCATACGATAGATCTTTAGTAAATGGTCCACCAGTAGGTGTACTGCCTCTAAATACTCTTACCGTTTGGTTATAACTGTCTTCTTCACGTAAACCACATTCAATAAAATATCGATAAATATCTAAAAAATCAGCGCCTTGCATCACTTTATCAATTGCAATGACCCTGTTCGTGATTTTACGAATTCTTCCTGGGTAAGATGAGAATGTAAAGACCTCTGTGATAATCGCTAATCCTTCTTGAATGACACTACAAGAGGGGGAGCCTTTAGATAAAAAAGAACAGTAAGGTTGCATGGCTCCATTAAGTGTTGTACCTACATGCACCCACCCTTCATGAACCTCTAAATATTTTAACTGCCTATCACTAAACATGGCTTCTTTTTTAAGTTTAATACTATCTGCTCCCGCTGCAGCATCGGCAATCATACCATCACTAACAGTGACATTAATTCGACCATGATGTTGATCAAAAAAAAGATTGAGTCGAGATTGCAAAATAGCCTGAGCTTGTTCAGGAGTGTAACGTTCAATATCAGCAGCCGATTGTAACTTAACATCCAGGGAGGTTAAAATATCAAACAATAAAAACCCTAACTGCGACAATCGCGGTCCGCCTGCATAAAAAACATCATCAGGGCTTCCATATAGTTCTGTTGATAACTCATGAAAACTTGCTGTTCCTCGCGCAGATAACATATAAACGGCTTTAATATACTCATCACACTGACGCTTAATCAGCCTTGTAACGGGTGAGTATTGGCCCAGTTTATTTTGAGTATCACGTAAAATAAGTCGAAATTCCTCTCTTTTATCGTGGGCGTCAAAAGGCAGAGGCCTATTTTGATAATACGCCTCATCTACATTTGGCAATTTTTCAGCTTTTTGTGCGAAAAAATTTTTCTTGATCGTGTCATCC
>CAZNVR010000180.1:0-4008 GCA_964576655.1 uncultured Legionella sp.
TTCGTTAAGCCAAGGGCTAGCGATAATTGGGTCATTCGCCTCAGATGTTTTAAATGTATTTGATTGGTTGCCTGCAAGAATGACGTCATTGCTGTATTTATTAGTAGGTAATTTTCAATCAGGTTATCATCACTTTAGTCGTTTGTTTGTTTCAGCTCCAGCTAAAAATAGTGTCATTTTAAGTACGTGTGGTCTAGCTGCCCTTGATAATCCTCAACCCAAAACGATATTACAGGCAGAAAATCATGTTGAACATGCAACCATTGTATTTTTGGTATTATTAGCCTTTTGTACTATAGTTGCTTGGATGTAATTTCTTTTGGTCACGATGGAATCTTCTATGAATATATTGTCTCGTATAGTGCTTTGTTGTGTTATTTTTATTACAGGCTGCACGGGCTATATGAAGCAAGCTCACGAGCGCGCGGTTTGTAAGCAAAGTTGTCAAATACGCCTTTTGCAATGCAATAAAGCATGCATTAATAATTGTCCTCATTGTTGTTTATCAGCAAATCAACGCACAGCGAGAAGTTATCAACATTACCTGCATCAACAAGATGTTCAGGGAATTCAGGATATGCGTGAGTTGAATTCTTATCGCGATCCACTACAATGCCGAAAAACGAATTGTGATTGTCCTACAGATTATCGTACCTGCATACAAACCTGTACAGGAAAAATACCAAAGCGTCTGCAAAAAGCACCTGTTTGCTGACTCATATTCAAGTTTAGATATACGAGGAAACCTATATGTCACATGAAATAAATAATGATATCGATCCGATTGAAACCCGTGAATGGATGGATGCATTGCAATCTGTTGTCAATTTGGATGGCAGTGAACGGGCAGCGTTTATTTTGCAAGAATTACTTAATCATGCAAATGCAGAAGGTATTAATCTTACCGCAGCAATGAATACACCTTATAAAAATACCATTAAACCTCATGAAGAAAAGCAAATGCCTCCTGATGAAGGCATGGCAAATCGAATCAGTGCATTGATTCGGTGGAATGCCGTTGCCATGGTTCTTCGTGCAGGTAAATATGCACCTGAATTAGGTGGACACATTGCATCGTATGCGTCTGCATCTACCTTATATGAAACAGGGTTTAATCATTTTTGGAAAGCGGCAAATGAAACTCAGGGTGGAGATTTGCTCTATATCCAAGGTCACTCTTCTCCGGGTATTTATGCACGTGCATTTCTTGAAGGTCGACTTTCAGAACAGCAACTTGATAAATTTAGACAAGAAGTTGAAGTGAATGGATTGTCATCTTATCCTCACCCTTGGTTAATGGGTGATTTTTGGCAATTTCCAACTGTATCCATGGGACTTGGTCCATTACAAGCGATCTATCAAGCCAGGTTTTTAAAATACCTTGAAAACCGAAGCTTAATTAAAGCCGAAGGTCGTAAAGTTTGGGCGTTTCTTGGTGATGGTGAAACGGATGAGCCTGAATCATTAGGTGCATTGTCTATTGCGGTTAAAGAAAAACTGGATAATCTTATTTTTGTTATCAATTGTAACTTGCAACGACTCGATGGTCCTGTGCGTGGCAACGGTAAAATTATTCAAGATTTAGAAGGCGTGTTTCGAGGTGCTGGTTGGAATGTCATTAAAGTGATTTGGGGTAGTCGTTGGGATTCTTTATTTGCTCAAGATAAACACGGTGTGATGCAAAAGCGTATGCAAGAATGCGTGGATGGTGATTTTCAAAGTTATAAAGCCAATGATGGTGCTTTTGTACGCGAGCATTTTTTTGGAAAGTCACCTGAATTGAAAAAAATGGTAGAACATTTAACCGATGATGAAATTTGGCGTTTAAATCGTGGGGGTCATGATGCGCAAAAAGTATATGCAGCATACGCTCAAGCGATTGCACATGAAGGTCGACCAACGGTTATACTTGCAAAAACGGTGAAAGGTTATGGGATGGGGTCTGCTGGTGAAGGAATGAATATTACTCACCAACAAAAGAAAATGAATTTAGAGCAATTAAGAGCATTTCGCGATAGATTTAGCATCCCCATTAGTGATGATAAAATTGCCGATATTCCCTTTTATAAGCCTGCTGATGATAGTCCGGAAATTAAGTATTTACGTAAGCAACGTGAGGCGTTAGGTGGTTACTTACCTGCCAGAAATAGTATAGCGGAACCATTGGTCGCACCGGATTTATCTGTATTTTCTGCAGTAACCCATAATATGGGGGAGCGTGAAATCTCTACCACCATGGCATTCGTTCGTATCTTATCTGCTCTTTTAAAAGATAAACATATTGGTCCTCGAATTGTACCTATTGTGCCTGATGAATGTCGCACCTTTGGTATGGAAGGCATGTTTAGACAAATAGGAATTTATTCACCTGTTGGACAGCTATATACACCGGTTGATCATGAGCAGGTGATGTACTATCGTGAAGCCCGTGATGGACAGATTTTAGAAGAAGGGATTAATGAAGCTGGAGCATTTTGTTCGTGGATAGCGGCTGCAACCTCATATAGTTCAAATAAAGTATCCATGATTCCTTTTTATATTTATTACTCCATGTTCGGGTTTCAGCGTATTGGTGATTTAGCTTGGGCTGCTGGTGATATGCAAGCGCGCGGCTTTTTATTAGGCGGTACTGCAGGACGTACTACATTAGCCGGTGAAGGTTTACAGCATCAAGATGGTCATAGCCATTTAATGGCAGCAACGATTCCTAATTGTATTGCCTATGATCCAACATACGCATATGAGCTAGCCGTTATCATTCAAAACGGTTTGTATAGAATGTTTGAACAACAGGAAAATGTGTTTTATTACATTACGGTGATGAATGAAAACTATCAACAACCTGATATGCCAGAAGGTGTTGAAGAAGGCATCATTAAAGGAATGTACTTATTAAAAGAATGTTCAAGTCCTGCTAATTTGCATGTACAACTATTTGGTAGTGGTACGATTTTACGTGAAGTTATAGAAGCTGCTCGTATATTAAACGAAGATTTTTCTGTGTCTTCTGATATTTGGAGTGTGACAAGCTTTACTGAATTACGTCGTGATGGTTTAGCTGTTGAGCGTTACAATCGCATGCATCCTGAAGCATCTCCTCAGCAAAGCTATGTTAATGCCCAAATGTCGGGGCGCAAAGGACCTGTTATTGCTGCAACCGATTATATGCGACTACATGCAGATCAAATTAGACCCTTTATTGATTCGCCTTATACTACACTAGGTACAGATGGTTATGGCCGCAGTGATACACGCGCTAAACTTCGACATTTCTTTGAAGTTGACGCAAAGTTTATTGTTATTGCAGCGTTAAATGCATTGGCAGAACAAGGCAGTGTCCCAACATCGCTTGTAGCAGATGCAATTAAGCGTTTAGGCATTGATTCTGAAAAATTGGATCCTGTTACAGTTTAGATCCATTGAGGGGAAAGTATGACTAAAGAAATAGAAATTAAAGTTCCTGATATCGGTGGTGCGGTTGGTGTTGATGTGATTGAAATTCTTGTAAAAGAAGGCGATAGCATTACTAAAGATACAGCCTTAGTGACATTAGAATCAGACAAAGCCAGCATGGAAATTCCATCGCCAATGGAAGGCATTGTGCGCTCAATTAAAATAAAACTGGGTGATAAAGTCTCCGAAGGCGATGTGATTCTTTTTATAGAAGCAACATCAGCGACTCTTGATAAGCCTTCAAAAAAAGAAGAAGCAGATATCCCTGAGCATGTTGAACATGCATCAGATGAACCAAAACACGAACCGATTAAAATAGAAAAAGAACAACCTGTTCAGCATACTGAAACGATAAGCTCAAATGACAATGCGACGCTTGTTTCAGCAGGGCCTGCGGTACGCCGTTTGGCACATGTGTTGGGTGTTAACCTAGCTCATGTACAAGGTAGTGCGCGTAAATCAAGAATTAGCAAAGCCGATGTTGAGCTTTATGTTAAAAATAAAATGACAGGCGCTGCATCAGCGTCAGAGGGTGGCTTTTCCATAAAGCTCAAC
>CAZNVR010000181.1:0-4006 GCA_964576655.1 uncultured Legionella sp.
GAAGTCCATCGCGATATTGGCCGGCAGGAAGCGCTGTACATAACCTATCACTTGTCGCCAAAATAAATCTTGTTGCTTCGACGTCCAGTTATCATAGTTCTCATCATAAAGCTCAAATGCCTTGATGAGATGTTGGGGGTTAAACACTGCTTCATAGTTTGACCGCTTAGTGAAATCCACCCTAAATTGCTTAAGTGCTACCCAGAGCCTGAACAATGTGTTGTTAGGTAACTCAAGAGAAAGTGCTTTTTCAACATCAGTATCATTGCTGTTACTAATCGCTGTTACTATTTGAGCGAAGTCAAATGGAGTTTGTGTTTGATAATATGCCTCGTGCCCTGCTGGAAAAATGGTTTGATACTGCTCGTTCATTTCATCAAAGGTCATGTAATTAGCCAACATCTCGCACATCTCATCATCCATGGCACAAAGTGCTGCCCCAAATGCCGTCTGCTTGACCTTACGTCTTGAATAATCTGTGACCGTGACTTTTTCTGTGAAGAGTGTCCTTAATAAGTGGGGATTGGCTTTAAGTAAGTCTTCTGCTTTTTTGAGGTCGCCATAAACGATAGATTGCACCAATTGAATAGTCAGGGGCTCGAATTTCTTGAAGAATCCCACTGCTGTATTCGCGGTATTTCTTTCAGCTTGTGCCTGTTGCAGACGCTCAGACAGTGTATTGGCTATCGTGGTCTCAGAAAGTAGGGTTTGTAATGAGTTACTCTCGAATACCAGCTGACGGCCTTTCCTGCTAGTGGTCAAGGTTTCTGCAACCGTTTGTACTTGGTATTTGGCCCGACCAATGACAGTATTCATGCCCGTTGCAGTTAGTTTTTGCAAGAGTACCGGTTGCTCATGTAACCAATAGAGCGTGTCTCTTTTATGCGCTTTGTTAAACAAGACCTGAAGGGCTGCATTGATATCTGCCCCTTGCTCTACAAACCTTCGCACAGCTGCTACATCCTTATCGGCAATAGCAATCTCAAAATGCACCGCTTGCAAACAAGGGGCTGTTTTCAGTTGAGCTGTTAATTGAGGTGCTTCATTATGCAAAATCGTTAATATTTCTTTTTGCGCAGAAGGCGATTTGTTCTGTAGATAAGCAAGCACCAAGGCAGATTTTCTTTCTAGACTCCAAATACTAAAAAATTGCAAACATGCGGCCATCTCATAATGGTTCGAAATCAATGGCATGAGGGTTGTTGCATCTTCGTTTAATAAAGATGAAGCATCTTCTTGAGAGAGACTGATATAGTCCTCATCTATTAATTGTTGCAGCAACGCTCGTTTGACATGTCGCCAATTAAGGTCGATTACGTTGCCCGATGTTGTATCTATGTCTAATAATTCTCCCATTTCGCTGGGAATAAAGCGGTTGCAGTATTCACAAAATTTTTCATAAACTTTTTGTTCATACACAGAGCCCAATCCGCGTTTGCCTTGGTATCCATGGACTGCAATCAAAGCTTCTATTTGCTCACACAATGCATTCAATAGGCCAAATAATTGAAAATGATTGTTAAACCCTGTTTGTAATATACTATTAATGTCTTCATTAGAAAGGTCGCTGCTTCCAGTGCTATAATAGAGGTCATTCGTATTAATAGGCCAGACTCCAAAACCTGCTTCATGGGCAACCTGAATTACACGGTTGTGAACATGAACACCTTGAGCGCTCGTTGAAGCCAAAATGCCCGCTATTCTATCCGCAAGCTTAAAACGTGCTTGGGCCACTAATTGGGCTAGATTTTGTGGCATATTGAAGAGGATAATGACGTAGTTCACGCGATCATGGAACCCAGATGAGCATTCTTTCACATCTTCCGCTATCCTTGTGGCAATGAGGCTCTTTTGTTCATTGCTCGTTTTAGGATGGATAAAAATAGCGTACAACGTGCTTAATGACTCAAGTAATTGTGATTTTTTAGAGTAACCTGAATTATCTCCTGCGTGTCGGTTTAATTCTTTAAAAAAAATCGCTTTTTTTGTCAAAAGATCCTCTTGATTTGTCGGGTAATTAAAAACTCTATACCTTTTTTTATCATCATCGAGTTTCAATTGCACAGCTAAATCTTCATAAAAGTCGGTTAGCCATTTAGCAGGAAGGCTTTCTGGTGCTGTTATTGTTAGCGACTTAGGTTGTTGTGCGTAGCATTTATTTGGGTTCAAAATTGGCATAAACTCGCTCTCATGTTGGTTACTCGCATGGTTTTTTATGGCTTATTTATCGTAACTTACCCCACGTCATGTATTGGGCCTCTGGTTAAGTGAAATACGTTCACTTGCGTGCTTGATCCTCTTCATTCCGACGGCTTATTACAGCCCATGACGTACTTAGGTTTTTCAAGAACCAGTCTTACCTCTTTTGCTATCAATATTAATTTCTCCCTAGCTCTCCAGACGGTAGTAACACTTCTACATAATACAAAGAATACGTCATGCTGAGGGGCTTGCGACGAAGGATCCCCTTTCCTGGCACTATCGTCAACATAACGATGGATATAAATCAGTCCATGCTGAATTTAATGCATTAACCAAAGCATCTTTCTTTTTTCAAGACCATCCCTTGATTTGTTTCTCTCGCGCTATAGCTACCATAATGTCAGGACAAACTTCAAAATAGACCAAACAGTCGAGCCTATATGTCTGCGTAAAGCTCGCTACTATTTTGTTTTTATGTTCATAGACATGGCGTATTGAATCGCTGGTGACCCCGGTATACAACACATTGCCATGTGCATTGGCTAATAGATAAACCTAGCTTTCCGTTTTCATGAAATGCCCTTACGCTAAAATTGGACTGATTTGTGCCTATTAATTTCCTGTATCCGGTATGGCATCATTTTAATAAAACACTCATTGCTTGCGCGGTAAGACAATATAAGCACTTTAGAAATAGGAAGGTATAGGTATTGAAGCTCTTGGAAAAGATCTCGAAGAAACAACCCTACTTATTTGCATATTGGCGCTCGGGTATGCAAGGTAGGTTTGCCTGATGGGAGCGGAATGAATTGAGAGGTTAACCTTCCGTTAAGCAAGAAACTAATGGGGAAGTTCCACCGGTTTATTCACCATAAGGTGCACTATTAGGTTTTGGTTAAGCCTACCATTTTAGTAGCCGGGCAAAAGGGAGGATGAGTCCATATCATTGCCCTAGATAAAAAGAGTGATTAGACAGAATTTAAATATAAAAAAACCAGGTTAAACCTGGTTTTTTTATAACACATAAAATTACTCTTCAGATTCAGCAACTGGTCTGTCGACTAATTCAACTAAGGCCATAGGTGCATTATCTCCAGGGCGAAATCCGCATTTTAAAATACGAACATACCCACCCGGACGACCTGCATAACGAGGACCTAATGTAGTGAATAATTTACCTACAGCACTTTTAGAACGTAGGGTATCAAACACATGACGACGAGCTGCTACAGAATCAATCTTGCTAACAGTAATTAACGGCTCAATATAACGACGTAAATCTTTAGCTTTTGGCAATGTTGTTCTAATCAGTTCATGTTCAATCAAAGACGAGCACATATTAGAAAACATTGCTTTTCTGTGACTGCTTGTGCGGCCTAATTTACGGCCAGAATTACGGTGACGCATGACTAACTCCTAATATTACTCGCCAAGATTTTCAGGCGGCCAATTCTCAAGTTTCATTCCTAAAGACAGAGATCGAGATGCAAGCACATCTTTGATTTCAGTTAAGGATTTCTTACCTAAATTTGGGGTTTGTAACAATTCATTTTCAGATTTTTGTACCAAATCACCGATAAAATTAATATTTTCAGCTTTAAGGCAATTTGCTGAACGAACTGTCAGTTCTAGATCATCAACAGGACGAAGCAATACTGGATCAAAATCATTGCGCACTTTATTATCTGCGCATGATTCTTCGAACTTCATATCAACAAACGCATGTAATTGACGTTGTAAAATACTTGCTGAAATACGAATAGCTTCTTCTGGGTCAATTGTTCCATTGGTTTGTAATTCAATG
>CAZNVR010000182.1:0-3930 GCA_964576655.1 uncultured Legionella sp.
TATTGTTTCATAATATGCCAAAGAATGGGTTTTCCACCAATTTCAACCATAGGCTTAGGCTTAATAGCGGTTTCTTCACTCAATCGAGTACCTAAACCACCGGCTAAAATAACCGCTTTCATCTTTATCCTTTTATAATTGGTTAATAATCGCAGAGCCGTTATGAGGGAACAAACGCATCTGCATAAAAATGGGGTTCTTGAAGTCCTTTGGCAAAAAAGGCCGTTTTTGCCGCATCAATCATTGCAAGGGAACCGCATGCATACACATGATAAGGCGCTAAATCATCAAAATCATCCACAACGGCTTGATGCACCAAGCCTGTGCGTCCCTGCCACGTTTTATCAACAGACGATATGACGGGAGTATACTGTATATGGTTAAATTCCTCCGCCCACAAGGATGCAATGTTTGTATACAATGAGCTTGAAACAGGCATGCCCCAGTAGATATAGATCTCACGTTGAGATTTTTCTGCTAACAAGGCTTCCACCATGGCTTTAACCGGTGCAAATCCCGTTCCTCCGGCCAGAAAGATAATCGGTGCTGATGAGCTACGTATAAAAAACGTACCCTTCGGGCCTTCTAATCGCATCAGTTGGTTTAATTGACTTTCTTTTAAGGCTTGACTAAATACGCCATCTGAAAGAAGACGTATATGCAGTTCAATACCTGAATGAGTGTTTTTTGCGTTAGCAATAGAATAGCTGCGCCTGACATGGCCATGAATTAAATCAATATACTGACCGGGTAGATAATTAAACCTGGCTGTGGGTGGAAGGCGCAACGTAAGGATTAAAATGTCATCAGCTAAAAAATCTAATGAAGTGATTTTACAAGGCAGCGTTAAACACTCAATGTGGGATAGCTCTTCATAATAGTTTGCTTTTAAAACCACATCGCTTTGAGGGTAAGAACTACAGGTTAGTATTTGACCGGAATCAACAATATCGCCGTTTTCGTTTTTAACGCTCCCTGCCAAAATATCTGCAACACAACTTCCGCAGGTGCCTTTTTTACAACTGTATTGTAGTGAATAATTATTTGTTAAAGCTGCGTCTAATAATGTTGAGTCTTTAGAGGCTTGGTATTGAATATTAGCAGGTTTAATGGTTACGGCATGTTTCATTCTAAATCGCCTAAAAGGAGCATATAATATTTGTGATTCTAAAGATGAGCACTATAGTAAATACTATCCTTTCCGGCAAGCTTATTTTAATTAAAGTCGTTATTGGAGCGCTAGCGAATCATCTGATAGATTTCCAACCATCACATCCGGAAATCGTTGCACTGATAATCAAAAAAATAATCCCAATCAGAGGATAACGTTTAGTTTTATCAATTCGTAGATCTTCCAATGTCTTGAAGTGTGATAACAATTCCGCATGATGCCCCCTGCAAAAAAGGAACATTTGATCTTGCCCTGTGTAGTTACGATTTTTTCATGAAAATCTAAAACGTATAAGCTCAACAAACCAAATATAAATTAGCAGTAAAAAATTAGTTGTTGTATAAAAAGGGAGTCTTGCATCCGCGGCATTTCCAAATAATACAAGGCTTGCAAAGTAAAAAACAGCTGAGAGAAGAAGCATGGAAGCCTCAATTGTAAGTGCTTTAATGGTTAATATATATATCGCAAATCCAATCGTAATAAGGTATATAAACCATGGTTTGAAAAATATTAGACTAGATTTTTCAATAATATAATTAACCCAAAAATTCCGATAGGAAGATTTAGACAATGTATAGCCATATTCATTATTGATAATTGCTGGTGCGGTAATTAAAAAGGGTGCTCCTTGATGGGCACCGATCAAATGTTGCGTAAGTCTCGCTTTATGATAAAAAAAGCATATTGGATGTTTAATAGCAGTATTTATCCATATTTTGTCAATTTTTTTATAGTTATCTATTTTAGTAAGTAAGCCTGAGGACAGATTGATGTGTCGTGGTTCGTAGAGATTTTTTATTTCTGTTAATGATAAATTAGGCGCTATTTCCGAAAAAAGATTGCTATCAGTACATATACTAGCGCCAGCAATATCTAATACGCGTACGGATTGAATAAAACTACTTGTACTAGAGCGAAGTTTAACTAAATTAGGAAGTGAATAATGATCTAATTGTGTTTTTGTGAAAAAAAACACCCCAGTAAGCATCGCCGTTAGCAATAGTACGGCGGTCCAAGTGTGCGATGTTTTTTTTAATATTCGTAAACATATAGTTCGAGAAAAATAAAATAGTAGAGGAACCGCACCAGTAATAGCATTGTGTCGAGAGCAAATACCTAAAAATATTAAAAATAATGCTAATAGCGAGAATAAAGTCAATGTTTGTTTTGTTCTCGTATGTTTAATAGCAATAGTTACTGCGAAACCCGCTAGAAAAAAGCAGACATTAATACATCTTTCCAAATAACAGCTATGGTTCCTAATATGGTTGGGGCGCTTAAGTATAAAATGAGAAAAAATAGGCAATAACTGATCTTTTTTGTAAAAAAGTACAAAATATAAGAAATGGATATTAATAAAAGAGATATTTGTGAAAAATGCATGGCAGAGGGGTTTTTACAAAATACATCGATAACGCGCCATACATAACTTACCATGGGTGGCCATTCTGAATCTGTCACACCATTTCTAGCTCCACGCAGCGCGTGGAGTGTATCATAGGACATAAATCCGGGATAAAATGTAGCTACAATGATTAAAGAAACAATTATCGGAATGATAAATAAGTAAATCTTCTCTCTTGATAATTTTAAAGGCATTACAATCCCTTGATTTCAAATTATTTACGTTGAGTACGTTTGCGAAGAACGTAAAACAAGCCTGACAATCCACTCTGTTTAAAAATTTTTATAGCTTTTTTAATACGCCTACTAACTTGGTTAGAATTATGTTGAATAGGGATGCCTGTTGATGTGATATTGCCTAAATTAACTTGTTTTTTCCACCAACTATTATAACAAGGCTCCACTGAGCTAAAAGGATTAGGAAATTTTTTATGTAAATATTGTCGCTGCTGATATATTCGCCTTGCACCATTAGAGATGCTCTCACCATTATCAAACTGGCCGTAAAACCAATCTTTATATTGTGGGCTATTTTGTCCTTCGGTAAGTAAGTCGTCTTTATAACTTTCCCATAACTGATATACAACCACTTGAGAAGATGCGTATTTTTTTAACATACTTAGCCCATTCCCATTATCATAACTGGTAAAGTGATAAAAGCGAAGAGGAACGTCTGCAACAAAAAATACACCATCTTGATTTTTTGATATGGGACGATGAGCTATATTCCATGTAGCAACATTACAACCTTTATCTCTGACAATGTGAAGACCACTAAAAAAAGCAGGAGCCAGATCGCACCAGCGTTGATCGGTAAAAAGACCATTGGGAATGTCGTTTCGACAAAAAAGACGTAAACGTTCAGCCCACCAACAAATAAAATCAAATCCTTGATCTGTAGTTTTAGCGGCAAAAAAACCTAAGTTATAAATCCCGTGTTTTAAGGCAGAAATTTCATTCTCTTTTATTGCAGTAATGTTTTGTTCAGGATCAAGAAGATGAGGCGTTAATAAAATATCATGTTGATCGAGGAGTGATTCAAGTGTAGACAAAGAATTAAAGACTTTAATATCTGGATCAAGGTACATTATTTTATCTACATTTGGGCGTTGTGAAAGCAGTTTAGCTGCAAGCCCTTTTACAGCGGTACAAAGTTCAACAACAGTATGGCCAAATGCCCAAGACTTCCATCTAGGTATATTTAATTGTTCAATAGTAAGAATTTCGTCAAAAGGTTCAAGAGTGATATCAAATTGACTTGGCAATTCATCAGAGTAAAGTAAAACAAATGTCCAGTCAGGATGAAAATGTTTTAATGACTTTGCTAATACACGTGCTTTTGGAAGATAGCTTTT
>CAZNVR010000183.1:0-3883 GCA_964576655.1 uncultured Legionella sp.
CAACCTTAATAATCGCTTCATCAACGAATCGCATGTTAACATCAACTCTAAAAAAAAGCCCCGATAACGGGGCAAATAGGGAGGCGAGCAAGAATGCTGCTTAGCCTTCCATAGGTTCCATTTCAATGGGGTCAATCGTAACGTATTTACGATTTTTAGGACCTTTAACAACAAATTTAACCAAGCCTGTCAACTTTGCAAACAAGGTGTGATCGCGGCCAAGACCAACGCCATCACCTGCGTGCAAACGCGTACCGCGTTGACGAACCAGGATTTCACCTGCAGTTACAAACTGACCACCGAAACGTTTTACGCCAAGATACTTGGGTTTCGAATCGCGGCCGTTGCGCGTACTACCACCTGCTTTCTTATGAGCCATTAGTTATACCCTCTTACTTGCTGCTAATCGCGGTAATTTTTACCTGAGTGTAGTTTTGTCGATGTCCCATTTGTTTCATATGGTGCTTACGACGACGGAACTTAATGATTTTAATTTTTTTGTGACGACCATGCTCGAGAATTTCAGCGTGAACGACAGCATTTGCAATAAATGGTTTGCCACATGTGATGTTATCACCATCAGCTAACATTAGCACCTCAGAAAATTCAAAACTGCTGCCAACTTCTGCAGTGAGCTCTTCAAATTTAATGATTTCGCCTTCCTGAACGCGGTATTGTTTGCCGCCTGTTTTAATTACTGCATACATAAACTATTCTCCAACGTGCCTGAATGACTCGCCTAACTGGTTCAACAAAGTGACATATTCTAATAAAGTTCTCTTGCGACTTCAAGTTGAATTTAAAATATTGTATACTAGGGCACCTTAACACGGTCTTTTTGTTTTTATTTTGGGCAAAATGTTAATATGTTTAACCCGGTCGCAGGGTTAATGGATTTATTTTATTCGGAGACAATTATGTCATCAGTTAGATTAGAAGCAGAAACAAGAGCCGACATGGGGAAAGGTGCGAGCCGCCGCCTGCGTCGTCTTGAAAATAAAATTCCTGCTGTGTTATACGGTGGTGGAAAAGAGCCACAAGCAATTCACTTGTTACATAATAAAGTTGTCAAAGCGCTTGAAGTGGAAAGTATTTATTCCAGTGTGTTTGATTTGGAAGTGAATGGTAAAGTTGAACATGTGATTCTTAAGGATTTACAACGTCATCCTTACAAACCCTTGATTATGCACATGGACCTACAACGCGTTGCTGCGAAAGATGTTATTGTTAAAGAGATTCCACTACACTTCATCAATGAAGATCGTGCTCCTGGTGTTGTTGCTGGTGGTTTAGTGTCTCATACCATGTCTCAAGTTGAAATTCGTTGCCAGGTTAAATATTTACCTGAGTTCATTGAAGTTGATCTTGCTAAAATGAACATGAACGACGTATTGCATCTGTCTGATTTGAGCTTGCCTAAAAATGTTCAATTGTCTATTGATCCAACTGTTGGTGATCATGATCATCCTGTTGTTAGCATTCATGCAAGCAAAGCAAATGTAAGTGAATCTACTACTGAAACAGCGGCTGAAGATAGCGCAGCAGAGTAATATCTATTTGTGGTTTTGAGGACTTCTTAAGGAAAGTATTCGCTTTGCTGACATGATCTCAAAACCACAATTTTTTTAGGTTATTTTTTATGTCTATCAAGCTTATCGTTGGATTACGAAACCCAGGCGCTACTTACCAGCATACTCGACATAATGCAGGAGCTTGGTTTGTTGAAGCATTGAGTAAGCATGAACACGCTGTATTTAAATCGGATAAAAAAATGCAATGTGAATTAACCGATGTAGATATAAAAAATAATCCATGTAAGGCCCTTTTGCCATTAACCTTTATGAATCATAGCGGCATACCTGTCAGGGCTGTGTGTCAGTTTTATCGAATTGAACCCCAACAAATTCTGGTGGTACATGATGAACTTGATCTGCCTGCAGGCCGCATTAAACTTAAAACAGGTGGTGGTCATGGGGGGCATAATGGTTTGCGAGATATTATTAGTCAATTAGGTTCCAATGACTTTCATCGGCTGCGTGTAGGTATTGGTCATCCGGGGCACAAGGAACTTGTTGTTGATTATGTTTTAGGAAAGCCATCCCCAACTGACCGAGAATTAATTTTTAGCGCCATAGACCGCGGGATTGGAGTACTGCCTGATGCACTTATCGGGAATATGGCTGTTGCAATGAATTTGATCAATATTTAGGGGTATACGATGGGATTTAAATGTGGAATAGTGGGTTTGCCCAATGTAGGTAAATCAACCTTGTTCAACGCGTTAACCAAAGCAGGCATTGAGGCATCAAATTATCCTTTCTGTACCATAGAACCTAATGTTGGGGTCGTGACTGTACCTGATTCACGTCTTGATGCACTGAGTAAAATTGTCAACCCAGAGCGCGTTATTCCTGCTGTGATGCAATTTGTAGATATCGCTGGATTGGTTAAAGGGGCTGCAAGTGGCGAAGGATTAGGCAATCAATTTTTAGCCAATATTCGTGAAACAGATGCTATTGCTCACGTTGTGCGTTGTTTTGATAGCTCGGGTATCATTCATGTTGAAGGGCGTGTTGATCCAATTAGTGATATTGAAATCATTAATACAGAATTAGCACTGGCTGATATGGATACGGTTGAAAGAGCGATGCAAAAAGCGGCAAAGCTAAGTAAGGGTGGAAATAAAGATGCGGTATTTGAACGTCAGGTGTTAGAAAAAATTAAAGCCCATCTTGATATCGGTTTGCCAGTTCGATCCCTTGATTTATCACCAGAAGAAGCATTGATTACCCAGCGTTTATTTTTATTAACATCAAAGCCTGTTTTATATGTTGCTAATGTGGCTGATGATGGGTATGAAAACAATCCTTTATTTGAAGCCGTCAGTGCATTAGCCGCAAGTGAAAATGCAAGAGTGGTTGCGTTATGTGCTTCAACAGAATCAGAATTGGTTGAGCTGGATGAGGCTGACCGACAAGAGTTTATGAATGATTTAGGATTGCTTGAACCCGGACTGAATCGCGTGATTCGCGCAGGATATGAATTGTTAGGCTTGCAAACATACTTTACTGCAGGGGTTAAAGAAGTACGTGCCTGGACTGTAAAAAAAGGCGCTACAGCACCGCAAGCAGCAGGTGTAATTCATACTGATTTTGAACGTGGTTTTATTCGAGCAGAAGTGATAGCTTTTGATGCTTATATGAGTTGTGGTGGCGAACAAAAGGCAAAAGAAGCTGGAAAATTACGTCTTGAAGGTAAAACATATATCGTTAATGATGGCGATGTAATGCATTTTTTGTTTAATGTTTAAATCAAATGTCTCCCGCGTAGCATAAAGCGCGGGGGTAGAAAAAACGGGCCAATGACGTTTTACAATAACTTAAGCATTTTAAGACTTTCACTTGCTTTATGACTTAATACGCGATGGGTTGGTGCTTGAAACACATGTGTTGGATTTATTTCTGAATGAATAGTGACTTTGATTGAAGCCAACTGATGAATACCTGCTTCACTACGAAGTTTATCGCGTAATTCAGGAAGAGCAAAGCGTAACTGCGACGCCCATACAGGATCATGGGTGATTAATACCAAACAACTTTTATTAAAACTGCCTACTTGGCAATGTTTACGCAACGATTCTGGTAAATAATCATACACTTTTGCATTGAGCTCTTCTAGTTTAATCGCACGTTGACAGATGTCTGCTAATTGGGAATTTAAACAACGTGTGATATGGCGCATGATACTCTCAAAAAGTTATTGGTTTATTATCTAACCTTTCGTATCATAGCATGATTATCTCTATAAGGATTACGATGACAGAAAACAATCTAACCACACAAAACAATATTGTTTATCAAGCGCATTTACATATTATTTTATT
>CAZNVR010000184.1:0-1060 GCA_964576655.1 uncultured Legionella sp.
GGGCTGCGATTGTTTTAGAAAAAACACCTTGTGGGTATTTTTTTGTTCCTTTAAACATTAAATGCTCTAAAACATGAGAAATTCCCGTTATTCCACCGGGTTCATCGGCTGATCCAACATTGTACCAAATCATGGATATTGCAATAGGTGCACGATGATCTTCTTTAACTAGTATTTTTAATCCATTATCCAAGGTAAACTGTTGAGTCTGAGCGAGCAGTTGATTAAAAATAAGTGATAAAAGTGCCATCAGTATGATACGCATGATGCTCTCTCGTGAATGATAAAAAAGATGCTAGAATTCCATATTTAACCGGGTTTGTATACCTTAACGATTGAATAGCTATGATAAAATGGTTTAAAAAAAATCAGGTTACCCCTGATGTTGAACATGTTGATGAAAATTCGCTTGATAACGACGCGGGTTTTTTTTCGCGTTTTAAAAAAGGTTTAAGTAAAACACGCCATCAATTAGGCGATAGTGTGGGGCGATTATTGCTTGGCAAAAAGGAAATTGACGCCACCTTACTTGAAGAACTTGAAACACTTCTTATTCGTGCAGATCTGGGTATTGAGACAACGCAACGTATTTTAAAGCAAGTCACCCAAGAGTTATCTCGTCATCAGTTGACGGATGGGGATGCGTTGTTTTCTGCATTAAAAGAACGCATGAGTGCTATGCTTGAGGCCGTTGCTCAGCCATTAGATCCTGTAACAATCAATAAAACCCCTTTTGTGATATTAATGGTGGGTATCAACGGTGCAGGTAAAACAACAACCATTGGCAAGTTAGCCAGGCAATATCAACAAGCAGGTAAAAAAGTCATGTTAGCTGCTGGTGATACATTTAGAGCCGCCGCTGTTGAACAATTACAGGTATGGGGTGAGCGAAATCAGATTGCGGTGGTTGCACAACATACAGGGGCAGATAGTGCATCGGTCATTTTTGATGCATTGCAGGCCGCACAAGCACGTGGCATGGATATATTAATTGCTGATACCGCGGGTCGTTTGCATACTCAAAATAATTTGATGGATGAATTAAAAAAAATAAAACGAG
>CAZNVR010000184.1:1070-3872 GCA_964576655.1 uncultured Legionella sp.
GTGATGCAAAAACTTGATTTGGATGCACCTCATGAAATCATGTTAGTACTGGATGCAAGTATTGGGCAAAATGCATTAAGTCAAGCTCGAGAATTTAATCAGGCCGTGGGGTTAACAGGAATAACAATGACAAAACTTGATGGAACAGCGAAAGGCGGTATTCTTTTTGCAATAGCCGATGAATTAGGTATTCCTTTTCGCTATTTAGGCGTGGGCGAAAGTATTGATGACTTACAACCATTTAATGCATCTCAATTTATCAATGTGATATTTAATCATGATAACGTTTAATCAAGTCAGTAAACGCTACCCCAATGGTTATCATGCATTGGGTCAAATTAATTTATCTCTTGCTTGTGGTGAGATGGCTTTTTTAACCGGACATTCAGGAGCGGGTAAAAGCACCTTGTTAAAATTAATCGCCATGCTTGAAGAACCATCCACAGGCCAAATCATTGTTAACGATCAGCGTCTTGATCAGCTTAAAAAACGTGATATTGCACGTTTTCGCGCAAGTTTAGGTATCACGCTACAAACACCCCATTTATTAAATGATCGTTCAATATTTGAAAATGTTGCATTGCCATTACAAGTACAAGGTGTTGCATCGAACATCATTATAAAACGCGTGCATGCAGCGCTTGATATGGTCGGTATGCTTGCTCGTGAAAAAATGTTGCCTAACAATCTTTCTGGTGGTGAACAACAACGCGTAGGGATTGCACGCGCTATTGTTCATAAGCCTTCAATTTTATTGGCCGATGAACCCACAGGGAATTTAGATGCTGATTTATCTAGAGATGTCATTAAATTATTTGAGCAATTAAATCAATCTGGTGTGAGTGTGTTAGTAGCAACGCATGATCTAGCAATGATTGCCAGTATGAAACACCGAATTATTATGCTGAAAGGAGGGCGATTATGTTAGAGCGTCTAAAAGCATATTTGGCGTATCATGGTAAAGCTGGGCAAAGTAGCCTGGGGTTTATTAAAAGTAATTTATTAGCCACATGCATGACGATTATTGTGATAGCGATTACATTGGCATTGCCCGCGGTATTTTGGGTTTTTGCAGATAATTTGCAACAATTAAGTGGCAATTGGCAACGTTCCGGACATATTTCTTTATACCTGGATTCAGCACAACCGGTTGATACGTCAGTAACACTAGAGCGCGTTCGTGCCACACCTGGTGTTGAAAGTGCATTATTAAAATTACCTGCAGAAGGTTTAGCTGAATTACAACAACAAGAAGGCATGCAGGATATTATGCAATATTTGCCGGAAAATCCTTTGCCGGCGGTGATTGATGTGATTCCGGATGCCAGTATAAATACAACAGAAAAAAATCAAGAGTTATATCAAACGCTAAGATCATATCCTCATATTGAGCAGGCGCGTTTTGATATTCAATGGGTGAGTCGTTTATATACGTTGCTTGAGGTGGCGTCTAAAATTGCCCATGGAACGATGTTGTTATTAGCTTCAGCGGTGGTTTTAATTATTGGTCATACACTACGCATGGTTATTCATAATCGCCAGGAAGAAATTCAAGTCTTGAGCTTTATTGGAGCATCTCGTTCGTATATAATTCGTCCTTTTTTGTATTTGGGCGTTTTTTATGGAATTGCTGCTGCTGTGATGGCCATGATATTAGTACAAATTATCATGTTGAGTATAGGGGCATTGATTAATCAATTGGCAGAAACATACGATATGCACTATGTTTTTGTGGGGTTGTCATTTGGACAAGCGTTATTATTATTACTGTCTGCAATGAGTTTAGGTTGGGTTGGTGCTCGACTGTCAGTCAGTTCACTGTGTAGATCTCATGTTGGATAAAAATAGAGTTTACTTTGCCAATCGCGAGAATGTGAGTCGATTTATTAATCGATGGGACTTTTTATTACTGATATTGGTGTTCGCGGTGTTGTTTTTTTTGGGCTGGGCTAGCCAACAAATGGCGACACCATACTCAATAGGTGAACCATTACCTATATCGTTAGAGCCATCGCAATTACCTTTTTATGCGTTACGTACTATTTTACGCATGTTCATAGCATTAACGATTTCTATTCTATTTACCTTTGTTATTGGTGCGCTCGCTGCAAAAAATCGACGCGCAGAGCAAATTATTATTCCAGCGATTGATGTATTGCAATCTGTTCCTGTCTTAAGTTTTTTAGCGATTACTATTACAGGTTTTATTCATTTATTTCCAGGCAGCTTATTAGGCCCTGAATGCGCATCGATCTTTGTTATTTTTACCGCTCAAGTTTGGAATATGGTTTTTAGCTTTTATCAGTCATTAAAATCTGTTCCTGCTGATTTACATGAAGTGGCATCCATGTTTCAGTTATCAGCATGGCAGCGTTTTTGGAAAGTAGAAGTGCCGTGCACCTTATCCGGGTTGCTTTGGAACATGATGATGTCAATGTCTGCCAGTTGGTTTTTTGTGGTGGTTTCTGAAGCCATTGTGGTGGCTCATCAAGACATTCGATTACCCGGTGTAGGATCATATATTGCTTTAGCGATTGAGCAACGCAATTTGCAAGCAGTAGGGTATGCTATTTTAACGATGATCGTGGTTATCTTTTTATATGATCAAATTTTATTTAGGCCTTTAATTGCCTGGTCTGAAAAATTTAAAATGGATCATTCAGGCGAAGAAGAGTATCAATCGTGGCTGATTGATTTGATTCGTCAAAGTCGTTTGATGATCCATGTGGAAAATGGATGGCGTCGATTTAAAGATCGTTTTGTCAATACTCCATGGTCTAGCGCTCCTGTTCGAAAACGTGC
>CAZNVR010000185.1:0-3871 GCA_964576655.1 uncultured Legionella sp.
AAAATCCAAGTCTCCTGTTGCGCATTATCATCTGGCGATGCTAGAGCGAAAGAAGCTCGATGTTGTAAATTTACTAAAAATGCATACGGAAAGACTATTGCCGATTATTGATGAGTTTGAATTTAAGGAGTTTTTTAATTTATCAAGCAGATTGAGGTTGTTTTGCGCCATTGAAGTTGAGTTAAAAAAAAATGAAAAGAATAAGATTAATCAAAAAATATTAAGTCACCTTGCGTTAGGATTTTGTAATGTTATTTTGAATCATCATGAAGAGCATGTGGTAGCAATAAAATCTAACTTGGTGTCTTATTTTACCCAAGTCAATCCTGTATTTTTTACCGATCAATGGATGTTAAGTCATTTATTATTTGCGCTTATTCACCATTGGTATTATGTGACATCGGTAGATACACCTAATATTGCTAAAACACATGAGGAATATGCACGTTGTGTTGTTTATGCGTTATATCGTGCAAAAGCACTATCTCTACCTATTGAGGCTAATTTGCTGAAACACCTTGTTATTATTTTATTAAAATCTCGCTATCCTAATGCCATGTTAGCGGTTTCGTTGCAGTCCATTAATTTACAACAAGTAATGAAACTATTGGTTGTGTCAGAACAAGGTGGGGTGCAACGGTCTCTTGATGATGTGATTAAATGCACAGGAATAAGCCTGGTCAATAAAGATTCTGATATAACAGAAGAAGACAATGAGAGTGTTTGTAAAAAAGATAGCAATTACGTGGCTTCTTTATCGATGTTCTCTTTAAACAGCAACACATCAAAACAAACTCAGGAAAATGAGCGTACTATAAGCCAACAAAGCAAGCTTGTTTAATATTAACACGCTCTAAACAACGCCTCATTCCTCTTTAAAATATCTCGAGTAGATCATTGCATAGCTTCCATCACTCATCATGTCACGGATAGCTTGATTTATGGCCTGAATAAGAGGGGTTTTATCTTTTGTTGTCATGATGCCATAACCATTACCAATTGCGATTTTATTTCCAACAGCACGGTACTTTCCTTTACTACTAGCCACCCAATAATGAACGGCTGCTTCGTTTGCAAAAATGATATCAACATCTCTGTGGAGTAAAGCATGGATTAAATCATGGAGTGTGGGGTAGTCGATTATTTTTAATTTTTCTCCAAATTGTTTAACCAGTAAATCTTTAAAAAAGTCTCCACCTCGAGTACCAATGACTTTGTACTGGATGTTATTGATAGCTTGTATCTTTGATTGTTGAAGAACAACAAATTGAGCATAACTTTTTAAGTAAGGCATGCTATATAAAACATCTGTAGGTTCTTGTTCTGGAATAATGATTGCGGCAATAGCAACATCAATTTTTTTCATTAATAATTGGGTTTTCAAGTTTTGTACAGATACTGGCGTGAATGTGCAAGGTATATTTATTCTCTGGCAAATGGCCTGCATGATGTCAATGTCAAATCCTACAAAATGATTGTTTTTATCAATACGTGAGGAGAATGGAGGGTAGTTAGCACTAGTACCAATCGTTATAGCATGAGATTGACTTAAAAAAAGAATCAGTATGATGCTTGATATTAAACGATAATTCATAAAAACAATCCTTGATTTTATTATGAATTATCATGAGCTATTTTTTGATGAAACGCAAATCAAACGAATATGTATTATACTTAACCTGTAAATAACTAAACAAGGACTGTCATGGATCATGTACTGTTGAATTTATTGGCTGTGATTGTTGTTTTTGGTGTGGTGATGTGGTTAGTAAACGCCTATATTCCTATGCCAGGAGCCATTAAGAGCTTATTAAATATTTTGGTCGTTATTGTTATCGTGCTTTATATCCTGCAATTTTTTCAAATTATTCCGGTGATATTACCGATGGTTCAATTATTGCGGTGACAAATAATAAAACTGTCCTGCCTAAAGCAGGACGGTTTTTTTTCACGCTCATTCTGTACAAAAAAATCAAAAATAAGTTGAGTAAATTTTTGCATAACTCCCATCACTCATCATGTTTTGTAATGCTTCATTAACGGCCTTAATCAGGTTTTCTTCACCTACATTAGCTAGTATCCCATAACCGTTGCCAATCGGAATTTTAGTGCCAACAATTTTATAGAGTCCACCTGTATTAACCACCCAATAATCAGCGGCAACAGAGTCTACTAATACGGCATCAATGTCATTTTTGTTTAAAGCAGTAACCAGTTCTTCTCTATTCATGTATTTTTTTATAGTGACGTTAGCACCATAACGCTCTTCTAATAAATCATCAAATAATGTGCCATGTTTTACACCGATTTTTTTATGAACCAGTTGATCAAGTGTTGATATGGGAGAGTTTTTGTGGGTAATAAATTCTGCACTGCTAGCTAAATAAGGCAAGCTAAATATATAACCGCTCGGAGGAGTATCAGGAATAATGTAGGCTGCGATTGCTAAATCAATTTTGTTATACATTAAATCCTGCTGTACCTCTTTAATATTTATGGGTTTCAATGTACAGGGACGCTTTATACGGTGACAAATGGCTTCTATAAGATCAACTTCAAAACCAAAAAAATGATTATCTTGATCAGCCAGCGATGAAAAGGGGGGGTAGTTTCCTAGTGTTCCAATTGTGAGTGCTTGAGCTTGTAGTGAAAAAAAAGCAACAAGACATATCCCTATGAATAAACGTTTCAACGCAATAATCCTTATCACACATGTCAGAAAATATAATGTGATATTTTTATCTAAAAGGCAAATGAAATTAGGGCAACATCATGTAAAGTCAGAACTGCTTTGCTTTGCAAACGCTCCTGACTAACGTGGCGTTGGAATTATCTTGAACTATTCGCCTTTGGCTCGCAGAGACGCAAGTTAGTTTGGAACGTTAAGTCATGATCTTGGTATGAAATCAGTACTTGATAGAAATCTTGTAATCCAAGATACTGGTATATATAGAAGAGTCAAAGGAGTGTGGCGTGGATATGTTGAAAGCAAGTAGTCATTTGAATCAGCAAACACAAGAAGCTTTAATTAAAACGCATGCACTGCTTGTAAAACGCATTGCTTATCATTTGTCCGGACGATTACCTCGGTCCATTCAGATAGATGATTTGATGCAAGCAGGTATGCTAGGTTTGTTGGAAGCTGTTCGACATTATGATGATACGAAAGGTGCTTCTTTTGAAACGTATGCAGGTATTCGAATTCGCGGCACAATGCTGGATGAAGTTCGACGTAATGACTGGGTTCCGCGATCAGTCTATCGTAATGCACGGGCCATTTCTGCAGCGGTTAAAATTGTTGAAAATCGATTAAGTCGTGAAGCAAAAGATCATGAAATTGCAGCCGAGCTGAATATTAGTCTAGATGAATACCATCAGATGCTAACGGATTCTAATGGTGCACATTTATTTGGTTTTGAGGATTTAGGTGTTACGGATGATGTCTTAAAAGATGATGTGCTTGGTGCATCTATGGAGCCTTATACGTCGGTACAGCGTGCTGATACGCGTGCTCATTTAGCACAAATTATTAGTCATTTGCCCAAAAATGAAGGCCTTGTATTATCACTTCACTATGAACATGATTTGAATTTAAAAGAAATAGGGGAAGTGTTAGGTGTTAGTGAGTCGCGTGTATCTCAAATTCATAGCCAGGCAACGCATCGAATTAAAGCGCGTATGCTTGAACCCATTTGATATTGGCTGTCGTGACCGCGTGAAAGATATACTGTAGAATACAGCTCATATCTAAATCACAAAAGGGTAATCATGTTAGAAGTCAATCAAACTAATCTAACGCTGACAGACTTACACTCACGTATTCAAGCACTTCGGGGGTATCTTTGACTTCGATAGCAAGCAAGAACGACTC
>CAZNVR010000186.1:0-3806 GCA_964576655.1 uncultured Legionella sp.
ACCCAATAAAACACTTTCTTTCAATAAAAAATCCAAAACAACCGGTGAACCATGTACTTGAAACTCAATGACATCTTCACCTGTAAATGAATAAGGAGCTTTAAAATATAATAAAATGCCTTGATCAATGATTTCATTACAAGCGTTATAAAAATGTCGATAGTGAAGCGTTCGAGGAGTTATAGCGTTATTGTTTGTTATTTTTTGAGCTATAAGATAAGAAAGAGGGCCTGAAAGACGAATAATACCTACTCCACCTCGACCAGGTGGAGTAGCAATTGCAGCGATAGTTTCAACATTCATAACTATTTTACAACAGTTAATTTTTTCACAGGCTTTGTAGGTTGTTCAGACGTATCATCACCATATTTACGAGTAATATACCATTGCTGTGCGATAGACAATGTATTATTAACAATCCAATACAACACTAAACCCGCTGGAAAATTCCAAAACAAACCTGTAAATAAAATCGGCAAAAACATCATGATTTTAGCTTGCATAGGATCAGGTGGTGCTGGATTTAAACGTTGTTGAATCAACATCGTAACACCCATAATCACAGGTAAAACATGCCAAGGATCAGAAGATGCTAAATCAGTAATCCATAATATAAATGGCGCTTGTCTTAATTCAACACTTTCTAACAGAACCCAATATAAAGCAATAAATACCGGGATCTGAATAATAATTGGCAAACATCCACCTAAAGGATTTACTTTCTCTTGACGATAAAGCTCCATTGTTGCCTGGCTTATTTTAGCTTTATCATCACCATAACGTTCACGTAATGCCAATAATTTAGGTTGTAATTTACGCATACCTGCCATGGACTTATAATTTGTCGCAGATAACTTATAAAAAGCCAGTTTAATGAACACAGTCACCAATACAATCGACCAACCCCAGTTACCGACTACAGAATAAATGGCTTTCATGATAGAAAATAAAAAACCTGAAATAAACCATAACCAACCATAATCAACGGTTAAATCAAGTCCTGGAGCAATCGCTTTTAACGTACTGGTTATTTCTGGTCCTAAATATAAACGAGAACCAATAACTTGTTGTTGAGTTGGTGCTAAATTAACAGACTGACTAACAGCTCCAATCGTATAGTCTCCATTCACAGCTCTTGTGTAAAATCGACTTTTACTTTCAACATCAGGCACCCATGCCGTTAAAAAGTAGTGCTGTTGCATAGCAATCCATCCACCATCGACATCCAAATCTAAATTTGATTTAGTCATGTCTTTAAAGGCTACTTTCTTATAACGTGATTGTCCTGGTTTTGAATAAGAAGCACCGGTATAGGAGCCTACATGAAACATACTAGAACTATCTTCTTTGGGTGATGTTCTTAGTAATTGAGTATTCATATACCCTTTCCAATGATCAACACCTTCATTTGCTAATACATAACGCACTTGTATTAAATAACTGCCTTTTGTAAAAATAAACTCTTTTTTAACAGATAATCCTTCTGCGTTTTTTCCTTCTAAAGTAACCGTTAAGTCTTTTTGTTCAGGTGCTAACTGATATTTTATTTTTTCACTTGTAAAATGAACCGTTACAGGTTGAACCTGTTGTTGATTAACAACGAATAAACTACTGTCTGCAACGTAACGTTCACCAGGATTATTTTGCAATAACATAAAAGGCTTATCTTTTTCCGTATTGCTTTCTGGATAATTTAACAATTGCGCTTGTACGATATCACCATGTTGTAAATCAATAGATAAATCCAGCACATCGGTTTTAACTTGAATCAGTTGGTTTGACTGAGGCAACGTATCAGTAGTGGTATTGTCTTCAACAGAAACAGGCATTAACCGCTCATCACCTGTTGATGGTGTAGGAGGCTGCTGTATCAAGGTTGATTTTGGGGTGATTACCGGGTAATCCACTTGCCATGCAGTCCACAAAGAATAAACCACTAGCGCTAACATTGCATATAAAACTACTCGTCGAGTATCCATTAAAGCGTCTCTTCATCAGGTAAAACAGGATTGTAACCACCTCTAGACCAAGGATGGCATCGTAACAAACGACAGCTAGCTAACCACACACCTTTAACCACACCATAATGCATAATAGCTGATAGGGCATATTGTGAGCAACTGGGATAAAAACGACAACAAGGTGTTATGAGTGGACTAAGCACATATTGATAAATTTTAATTGGAGCACAAATCATTTTACGTATGAAGCTGATAATTTGTTCCATGCATTACCTAATTTTGTATGGATGATTGAATTAGGCACTTTACCAACATTTGGTCTTGCCAACATAATCATGTCAACGGAAGGCAAATGCTTTTCCGTTCTAAATGCTTCGCGAAATATGCGTTTGATTCGATTGCGATCATGTGCTTTTGCGATCATTTTTTTTGATAAGGCCAGTCCAAGTCTGGCATGGCCTACCATGTTGTCACGATATAAAATAATAAATTCTGAATTTACTATTTTTTTTGCTTCAGCAAACACATGGTCGTATTCACTTTTTTTAAGTAATCGCCGTGTTTTGTCAAAGCTATTCACTTTAAGCAGCTAAACGCTTACGGCCTTTAGCACGACGACGTTTAATAACTAATCGACCTGAACGTGTAGCCATACGAGCACGAAAACCGTGGTCACGTTTCATTTTTAAATTACTGGGTTGGAAGGTACGTTTCATGATGAACCTGTAAATATTTTTAGAGTTGGCAATGATAGGCAACTTTTCTTCACCTGTCAAACTTGATGTTGATTATTTTTCTAGCAGGTGATTTTTTAGTTGTTGGGTAATTATTATAATTTAGTTAAATAAGAAATTTATTACTTATTATAAGCATTGAAATATCTGTGGTTATTTTTGTTTTTTCTATAAAACTCAATAAGTTATTTGTATTTTACCTTGTTAAGAACATCTGTTTGAAAGACTTATATCTCGGTTAAAAACCATATTATTTTATTTAGACATAAACATATACACGAGTTTTACTTTGGTTAAATCTATGGTTATTCACAGGAATGACATCATCCAGATAATTTGTTTAATTAAATAGCAGATAGTTTTTGACGTTAAATGACAATGTAAAACTTGTTTTGAACGAATTCATATTTTATGGCAGTTAACATTGAAATACGGAACCAATACGTTCCATACAAAACAATGCCTTATAATTATATTAAGTTAAATATTTAACCTTATTCTTATTATAAGGGTTTACATATCTGTTGATATTGTTTTTTTACATATTATTATCAATACGTTATCAATTATTTATATTGTTTAGAAAAACATATTAAACCAGGTATATTATGATTATAAATAGTATGTTAAAAATGTTTGGTTGAGTTGTACACTATTTATTACCTAGATAAACATCCCTTTATACACAACTATATTGTGTTCTAAATTAACCCATAACTCCTGTATTTAAAGCATTTTTTTATTCGAAGAAACTAAATACAGCAAAGCATGATGCGTTTATTAATTCGAAATCAAATGATAAAAATCGTACTCTATAGAAAAAAATGACTTGACCGAGGTTGTTAATTTAAGAAGGTCATCGTGACTTGCTGATATTGAATCGCTTTAATAAACCGTTATAACCAGTTCACATGAAAGAGAGTGACGTGTATATTCTTGTAAGTAACTACAATGCTACATTGTATATCAGCAAGTCGAATTAAATATAAGATACATAAATAGTAATTTTTAATGTATCTGTACTGGAATAACAGCATAGGTTTGGAGTACTAACCATGAATTTAGACACTGTAGCCATTCCAAAAAATTTACTGTTACTCGCGCTGTATAA
>CAZNVR010000187.1:0-3779 GCA_964576655.1 uncultured Legionella sp.
CGTTGGATAGAACATGGCGGTTGTCATGAAACGGTCGACAAATAACGCACCCGACTCTTTATCCACTTCATATTTTACTGGCTCCCCACGCATGGGAATTTCAATAATCACATTAATTTCATTTGGCACATCTCGGCCACTATTAATATTCATTAAACTCATCATTCAGCCCTTAGCAATTGAAATGTCGCGGTATTATGCGTAATTTGCACCTAAAAGGCAAAAGACGCGTATAATATAAATTTAAGTGTTAAGGGATGATAATGGATTGTTTATTCTGCAAGATAGTACGTGGAGAAATACCAGCAACTGTAGTGTTTGAAAATAATGACATTTTAGCGTTTCATGATGTCAATCCTCAAGCTCCTACACATGTATTGGTTATTCCAAAAAAACATATTGCTACTATAAATGACACAACCGATAACGATGCTCAGCTTTTAGGTCGCATGATTCTCACAGCAAAGCAACTAGCCGCCGAACAACACGTTGATGAAGCAGGATTTCGGTTGATTTTTAATGTCAATGCGGATGGCGGACAAACGGTACACCATATTCATTTACATATTTTGGCCGGAAGAAAAATGACTTGGCCCCCAGGTTAACAGAGGATTAAACCATGAAAAATGCATTCGAACATATATTAGAAGACATCGGTGAGGATATTCATCGAGAAGGTTTACGCGACACACCTGAACGTGCTGCAAATGCCATGCGTTATTTGACCAAAGGGTATAATGAAAATCTAAATGATATTATTAATGGTGCCCTATTTGAGTCTGAAATGAATGAAATGGTGTTGGTTAAAGACATTGAAATGTATTCCATGTGTGAACACCATCTTCTACCTTTTTTAGGTAAATGTCATATCGCATACCTACCCAATGGCAAAGTCATTGGCCTATCTAAAATCGCACGCATTGTTGATTATTTTGCACGTCGATTGCAAATTCAGGAACGTTTAACAACCGAAATTGCCAATTGCTTAACAGAAATAACTGGCGCACGAGGCGTTGCTGTTGTGATAGAAGCACAGCACCTTTGTATGATGATGCGAGGGGTAGAAAAACAAAACTCTGTGATGACTACATCGGTGGTGTTGGGTGAAATGCGAGATAACCCAAGTAGTCGAATGGAATTTTTAAGCTTAATACGATAACGATAGACTAATGTGTATGCTCTCCCATACATTGATGGGAGAAGCACACTAAATACAACGCTTATTCTTTTTCAGCATCCGCTGCTGCAGCATCAACAACTGCTGTCTCAACAACAGCTGGAACAGGCTTATCTTTCCATTCCAGTTTCACGCGACCTTGTTTGTCAACACCAGCCACAAACACATCGATGTCTTGCCCTTCTTGCAAAATATCTTCAACTTTCTGTGAACGTTCAGCACAAATTTGAGAAATATGTAACAAGCCATCTTTACCAGGCAGTAAATTAATAAACGCACCAAACTCAACAATTTTACTTACCTTACCTTGATAGGTTTGTCCCACTTCAATATCTGCAATCAAGACTTTAATTTGACGTTGAGCCTCTTCAAGTGCTTCTCTATTAGGAGAAAAGAGCTGTACAACACCAGCATCATTCACATCAATAGATACACCCGTGGTTTCTATCAGGCCTTTAATGGTTGCACCACCTTTGCCGATAATCGTTCTAATTTTATCTTCAGGCACATTCATCGTTACAATTCTTGGAGCATGCTGTGATAATTCACCACGATGTTCAGACAATGCATTATTCATCACGCCTAAAATATGTAATCGACCAGCCAATGCTTGTTCAAGGGCTTGTTCCATAATGGGCTTGGTAATACCTGTAATTTTGATATCCATTTGCAGTGCGGTAATTCCTTTTTCTGTACCTGCAACCTTAAAGTCCATGTCACCTAGATGATCTTCATCGCCTAGAATATCGGTTAAAACAGCAAAACGATCACCTTCTTTAATCAAGCCCATAGCAACACCAGCAACGGGTGCTTTTAATGGAACACCTGCATCCATTAATGCCAAACTACTACCACATACTGTAGCCATAGAACTTGAGCCATTTGATTCGGTGATATCAGAGACGATACGCAAAACATAAGGAAAATCGGCTTCGTTGGGTAAAACTGCCATCAAGCTTCGACGAGCTAATCTGCCATGGCCAATTTCACGACGTTTAGGGCTACCAACACGACCAACTTCACCCACTGAAAAAGGAGGGAAATTGTAATGCAACATAAAGCGGTCTTTGATCATGCCTTCTAATCTATCCAGGATTTGCGCGTCACGATCATTGCCTAGAGTCACCGTAACAATCGCTTGTGTTTCACCTCGAGTAAATAATACTGAACCGTGTGTGCAATCTAGCAAACCAGGACGTATAGCAATAGGCCTTACTGTTTTTTGATCACGTCCATCAATACGTGGCTCACCATCTAGAATACGATTACGAACCAGATTTTTTTCCAATGTATCCAAGATTCTGTTTACAGTTTCTTTGTTTGCATCGGGAGTTTCTGCCAATATAGTATCCATAACATTTTGACGGCATTCACCCAAACGTGCATAACGCTGTTGTTTGTCTTTTAATAAATAAGCCGCATTTAACTCAGTAAGAGCCAATTCTTCAATTCGTGCAGAAAGTGTTGCGTCAACCTCAGGTGCTACCCAATTCCAAACAGGCTTGTTCACTTCAGCCGCTAACTCTTTAATGCCTTTAATGACACTTTTAATCATTTCATGACCATAAGTGACAGCACCCAACATCACATTTTCACTGAGTTCACGCGCTTCAGATTCAACCATAAGAATCGCATCATGTGTACCTGCAACCACTAAATCAAGCTCAGATTCCAACAGTTGAGTTGGACCTGGATTAAGTAAGTAAATACCATCCTGGTAACCAACACGCACGCCAGCAATTGGACCATCAAAAGGAATACCAGAGATAGCTAATGCAGCTGAGGCACCAATCATTGCAACGATGTCAGCAGACACTTCAGGATTTAAAGACATTACACTGGCAATAATTTGCACTTCATTATAAAAATTATCAGGGAATAAAGGACGTAGAGGCCTGTCAATCAAACGCGAAGTCAGTGTTTCATGCTCACTAGGAGCGCCCTCACGTTTTTTAAATCCTCCTGGAATTTTACCTACAGCAGCAGTTTTTTCGAGATAATCAACCGTCAAAGGGAAAAAATTATTTTTTTCCGCACCGTCTTTTTTACCGACTACAGTCACAAGTACTTGTGTGCCATTCATACTTGCAAAAATTGCACCATCGGCTTGTCTTGCAATTTCGCCTGTTTCAAGGATTAGTGTTTGTTCACCTAGTTGTATTGTTTGTGTGATTTTAGCCATGGAAACTACCCCATTTTAAGAATTAGACACTTGATAAAGTATCATGAAAAAAAAAGGCGCAGAAAAGTGCGCCTTTTTTTTGAAACTTAGTTAAGACTCATCATTGAGGATGAACTTAATATTAATATGAGTCTCTGAGACCCAAACTTTGAATTAATGTTGAATAACGTGATTTATCGTTACTTTTCAAATACTTCAGAAGCTTACGACGTTTGTTTACTAATTCTTGTAAGCCACGACGTGAATGAAAATCTTTTTTATGTTCTTTAAAATGCTCAGTCAAATATTTAATGCGACCAGTCATTAGAGACACTTGAACTTCAGGTGAGCCAGTATCTTTATCGGCGCGCTTAAATTCGTTGACAATTTCTGCTTTTTGTACGCTCGTTAGCGACATTGTTCACTCCTGGAAATAAATAA
>CAZNVR010000188.1:0-3713 GCA_964576655.1 uncultured Legionella sp.
TTCACAGGCTTTAACCAATGCATCAGCTAAAACCAAGCGTCCTTCAGCATCCGTATTATCAATCTCAACCTTGAGTCCATTGCGCATGGTTAACACATCACCAGGACGATAGGCATTAGAACCAATCGCATTTTCAACTGCCGGAATAAGCACCTGTAGCCGAATGGGTAACTTTTTTGTCATAACAAGCTGCGCTAACCCTATTACTTGGGCTGCACCTCCCATATCTTTTTTCATTAAACGCATGTTTGATGAAGGTTTAATATCGAGCCCGCCAGAATCAAAACAAACGCCTTTTCCAACTAAGGTTACACGTGGATGAGCCGCATGGCCCCATGTCAATGATAATAATCGAGGCGCATCAGCAGACGCTCTGCCTACGGCATGGATAGCGGGAAAATTTTCATGTAATAATTCATCACCTATCCATTGTTTAAATTCAGCGTTCTGCTCTTTAGCAAGATTGGCGACAACCATAGCCAGCGTTTGAGGATTGAGATCATTTGCTGGTGTATTAATTAAATCTCGTACCAAATAAATCGCATTGGCGTCCATTAAAACCGAGCGTAATACCGCCTCATCAACAATAAGAACACGAGGCAAGGTTGTATTAGACTTATATTTATCAAATGAATATTGTGCAAGCGCCCACGCCAATAAAGCTGATTTATCTAATTCGTTAACTTTATAGTGACCGGCTGGCATGCGTGTTGCGGCAATTGCCAAGGCTTGAGAACATTGAGCATCACCTGCACCAAGGTATGCACGATAAGGCACGCCATCACTATTATGAACAACAACAAGATCGCCTAATACGCCTTTAAAGCCATAAGCATGTAATACATTTCGTTCATATGCACTTAATTGCTCTAATGCGCCTTCCAAACAATCTGTTTTGGTTAACAACGACAATGGTACGATTTGATCAGCATGAGTACTATAAAAACGTGAAGCTTGCATTAAGATTCCTTATGTTGTCCACGGAATTGTGAAAACCTCATTCCGCATAATAATAAAGAGCATAAATAAATCACTAACGCAGTTAACACATGGGCAAGTAGAAGACCTATGCGCAAGGTTAATGGTTTATCAAGCCAATATGACACCGTGTTGGTCATAAAAAACAAATACCCAGACATGACACTATTTGCAATGAATAATTGAATCAAAAATCGCAACCACCCTGCTGGTGCTTTATAAATACCTCGACGAATCAATAAAAACAATAAAATACCGCAGTTTACATAACCTGCAAGCGCAGATGCCAACGCTAAACCGGCATGTGCTAACGGATAGACAAATAACGCACACATGATGGTATTGGCAATCATAGCAATAACACCAACTTTCACCGGTGTTTTAATGTCTTGTCGTGAATAAAATCCTGAGGCTAATATTTTAACCATCATGAATGCTGGTATTCCAATAGACATGGTGATCATGCTTTTTTGTGTTTGCAATAAATCATACGCATTAAATTGCCCATAAGTAAAACAACATGCAATCATCGGCATAGAAAATATGGCCAAGCCCAGGCCTGAAGGCACACCAATTAACAGTAACAAGCGCAATCCCCAATCCATAGCTTTTGAAAAATGTTCAACACTTTGCTCTGCATGCCGACGAGAAAGATGGGGTAAAATTACTGTTGCAATCGCAACCCCAAATACGCCCAACGGAAAATCAGCCAATCTATCGGTATAATACAACCACGTCACACTCCCGACTTTTAAAAACGAGGCAAAAATGGTATCGACCAATAAATTAAGTTGTGCAATTGAAATACCAAATAACGCAGGCACCATTAATTTCATGACACGTTGCACACCTGGATCACTCATCATAAACCGAGGTCTAACCAATAAACGACGATGATAAAGAAAAGGAATTTGAAACAGCAGCTGTACAATACCTGCGATTAATACACCCCACGCTAAAGCAACCACGGGTTGTGAAAAATGCTGGCTTAAAAATACAGCCGCAAGAATCATACTAATATTTAAAAACACCGGTGTTAATGCTGGTACGCCAAAATAACCGTAGGTATTTAATATTGCTCCTGCCATGCCCGTTAATGAAATGAGCATTAAATAAGGAAAGGTTAAGCGCAACATCTCTGTCGCAAGAAGCGAACGAGATGAATCATCACCAAAGCCTGGAGCAAAAATATAAATAATCACAGGAGAGGCAATAATACCAAGGACCGTGACGCAAGTCAGAACAACACTCATACTGCCTGCAATACGGGCTAAAAAAGTACGTACCTCACTCATGGTTCGTGTTTTTTGATATTCAGCCAATACAGGAACAAAAGCTTGTGAAAAGGCTCCTTCTGAAAACAATCGACGCATAAAATTAGGGATTTTAAACGCAATATAAAACGCATCCATGCCTGCATGTGCGCCAAAGGTTCGCGCTAAAATCATATCTCGTGCAAAGCCTAAGAGACGTGATATAAATGTCATGAGGGACACTAGGGATGTGGCGCGTAATAAACTTTGTTTCTTTGTGGCGATAATGGCGTCTGTTGCGGTCACAGATATCTCGGTATATTCGTTAATGGCATAATTATACCTTCTTATTCAGATTAATCGATACCCAATGACGCTGCATGTGATTAAACGACATAACATCCTACACACAGGAATGATGTCTTGCAGATAAACACAAGACATCTACCCCCTGAGATATAAGGCGCTTTATATTTCATCAGCCTTAAATCGGGAACCATGTTCTGTTTCAAGCTTTGTAAACAACGCATTTAGTTTATCTCGACCAAAATGCTTGGCATAATGCAAAGGACCTCCCCTAAACGGTGCAAATCCTGTAGCAAATATCATACCACCATCAAGTAAATCACCATCAGCAACCACCCCTTCTCGCAAACACATAGCCGCTTCATTCACCATGCGTAAAATTAATCGATTAGCGATGTCTTTATCTGATTTTTTAATGGATGAGCATTTTTGTTTAACCGGTTTACCTTTTACATAACGATAAAACCCTTGGCCAGATTTACGCCCCAATTTACCGGCAGCAACCATATCACGTAATGTTTGAGGTACAACTCCTCCAAAATGGGAGGTGAGGTTTTCGGCAACAGCAAGGCATACATCCATACCTACGGTATCAGCTAACTCTACAGGCCCCATCACCATACCAAATGATTTCGCTGCTTCATCAATCACCTCTGGTGTATAACCTTCTTCTAATAACTGTACACACTCCATTAAATAGGGCATCAAAACTCGATTAATTAAAAATCCAGGACTGGATTTAACGGGCAAAGGCAGCCTACCAATTTGACTAACAAAAGCACATGCTTGTTGTGCAATCTCTGGAGAAGTTTTAGCATCACTCACAATTTCAACCAACTCCATTTTAGCCACTGGATTGAAAAAATGAATGCCAACCAACCGCTCAGGATGCGTCATGGATTGATTAATTTCATCCAAGGGAATACTGGATGTATTGGTTGCAATGATAGCAGCAGGCTTAGCACATGCTTCAATCTTTTGCATAATAGCTTGTTTAACCTCAAGATTTTCAAAAACAGCTTCAATAATCACATCAGCATGAGCGATGCCATACCCTTCTGGATCAGGCAATAATCTATCAAGTGCTGCTTGAACTAAACGAGGTTTTTTCAATTTTTTAGTAAATAGGGTTTTGGCTCGCGCAATCACTGGGGCTATTTTTTCAAAGGATTGATC
>CAZNVR010000189.1:0-3707 GCA_964576655.1 uncultured Legionella sp.
TAGCATATGATTAAACGCTATTACTGACTTAGCATGATAAAAAACACCATTCTTCTAACATGAGGCTTAGAAGAATGGTGAATCTATCTCTTGATTAATTATATGGTTTCACGATTACTGTAGTACCTACATCAATAAAGTTCTCATTCAACCATTTTGCAGCACCGGGTAAAACTCGAATACACCCATGGCTGGCATTATAATTAGGCACTTCATAAGCAGCATGGATTGAATAACCACCGGAAAAGTGCATACAGTAAGGCATTTTAGCACCACCATTGGTTTCTATTGGATAGATGCTTGATGTACATTCCTCACCTTTTTTTGAATAAACATGGAATGTGCCCGTCACTGTACGGCATGGGCGACCAATATCGTCACAAAAATCTTTACCCCCGGAAGCACTACCAGTTTCCACACGGTTACCTTGCGCATCATAAGCTGCCCATGCGGTCGCTTTGGGATCAAATACAAATACTTTTTTACCTGTAGCTTCACGTTTTTCAGGAAAATAACTGCTGCCTTTACCATCAGCAGACATGCCTTTTGTATAATGAGTATGTCCGCCATCATCAACTACCGGAATCATTTCACCGTTGGTAGCACACCCTGTTGCTATGATACACAATGGTGTGATAATTAATGCCGTTTTAACATATACCTTTTTCATGTTTTAATCCTCCCTAGTTTTCTTCTTTATCGGAAGGAATGAAAATAAGTTTAGCTTTTTTATTAAAAAAAGATCCTTTTGTTTATTTTGTGATCTTAATTCAATGGTTTAATCAATTTATTCTTCGGTAACAAAGCATGTATTGCCATCATTAATTGCTGATCCGTGCATTCAAAACACCCTCCTCGTGCAGGCATTGCATTTAATCCTTCATTGGTATGTTTAAATAATGTATTCAATCCCTGCTTCATACGTAAAGACCATGCAGTAGCATCACCTATCGTAGGCGCCCCCACCTGAATCATTGGTTTTTCACTGTGACACATCGCACAATAATGTTGCACAATTTGCATTCCTTCTGTTTTTGAACCTGCAATTTTTTTTAAAAAATCTTGTGGATGATGACTCGCCGACCAACCTGTCGATACGAATAGAGCTACAATTGTTCCAATAAAAAAGGGTTTAAACATGGGAGAAAATCGCTATTTGCGTTATAATGGGGACTTATTCTACACCTAGAGAGAGATTAAACAATGCGTAAAGTTTTTTTATATTCGATGCTTCTTCTATTTACATGTGGACTATTTGTTCAAGATGCGTCAGCTGGCCGTTTTGGTGGAGGGCGTTTTAGCTCCATGCGATCAAACTCTATGTATTCTCGCGCTTATCAAACGAAAAGACCCGCTCAAACAAATGTATTAAATCGTGCAAATCCAGGAAAAATGCAAGGCTTATTCAGAGGTATGTTAATAGGAGGATTGCTAGCTAGTTTATTTATGGGGCATGGGTTGGGAAGTGCATTAATATCATGGTTTTTTCTAGGTGCTATAGTACTATTACTCTTACGATTATTTCAGAATAAAAAACAAAACAATCCATTTCAAACAACTCGAAACAATGATCGCTCATAAAAAAATACTATCCCATATATAATCGGGTATATGGGATAGTGCCCCCATGCTACAAACTACACTCAACATTCCTATGGCTTTTGTTCTGTCTGTGCCGTACAGAGAAATAAATTGATTTTTTATTTAAAATGCTCTATTAATTTAAGAGTTACATAATTCTAACAATCCAGGAGGATGTATGATTCGCGTAATGGAAAAAAATCTACCCGTTTTAGCTACTATATTAGCTGGCGCTTTTTTATTAAGTGCTTGTAATACCCTGCAAGGTACAGAATCAGGTATAAAACAAACCGCTTATGGGGTAGGTCAAACCGTTGAAGGCACTGCTGTTGGCGCTGAAAAAGACATTAAAGACATCAAAGTTATTAAAAAATCAACCTCTAAAAATCAAATGATGGGCGACAGTAACCACGAACCAGCGGGTTAATCATCCAAGGGCGAGTCAAACTCGCCCTATTATTCTATTGCTGAGCAAGCATAGATGAAACAATTAGCTGTAATTTAGTCCGTCCATTGTATTCGTTAATATCCAACTTATAAGCTGCATGCAAATATCGTGCGCGATGATTTGGCCACTCTTTTAAATCAATATTAAATGCAATTGCATCAATGGGTTGGCTACCTTTATCATGTGCTAATGTAAGTTTCAAATGATTTTGTCCAACAATACGCTGATCTAATATTTCAAAAACATTATCAAACAAAGGCTCAGGAAATTGCTGCCCCCATGGACCGGCATGATGTAACACCGTTGCCAATTCTAAATTTAATTCAAATGAATCCAATGAGCCATCACTTAATAATTCACCTTTACATTCAGCTAAGCTAAGATGCTTACTGACCTCAGCAATGAATGCTGCTTGAAAGGCAGAAAAAGCATTAGGATGCATAGACAACCCTGCTGCCATCGCATGACCACCAAACTTAGTAATTAAACCTGGATGATCTCTGTCCACAGATGCCAATACATCACGTATATTTAATCCAGGAATTGAACGAGCAGAACCTTTAATTTCATTCTCACTTGCCAAGGCAAAAGCAATCACAGGTCTGTGATAACGTTCTTTTAAGCGACCAGCAAGAATACCAATAACACCTTGGTGCCAGGATTTATCTAGTAAGCATAACGCTAGGGGAAGGGCTTGTTCTGAGTTTAATGATAATTTATTTAAAACAAGCATCGCTTGCTCTTTCATTTCATTTTCAATTTTTCGGCGTTCAAGATTTAACTCATCCAATTGATTAGCCAACATGCATGCACGCTCTAGATTATCACTTAACAAGCATTCAATCCCTAAAGACATATCATCTAATCGCCCTGCTGCATTTAAACGAGGAGCAATTGAAAAACCTAAATCACTATCTCGTAGTTTTTCACATTGCTTACCTGCGACTTTTATAAGCCCTTGAATGCCAGGGCGCCCCTTTCCTTGGCGTATACGTTGTAAGCCTTGATGAACTAAAATACGATTATTTTTGTCTAAAGGGACCACGTCTGCGATGGTTCCAAGTGCGACCAAATCTAAAAATTGGGCCATGTTGGGTTCAGCAATTTGAGCGGTTTGAAACCAGTTTCGCTCAATTAAATGGCGACGCAAAGCTAACATAACATAAAAAATAACACCAACCCCGGCGATAGCTTTGCTAGGAAAAACATCGCCTAACTGATTGGGGTTCACAATCGCACAAGCATTAGGTAATTGCTCTGCTGGCAAATGATGGTCGGTAATTAAAACATCAATCCCTTCGGCATTAGCAGCATTCACACCATCAATGCTTGCAATACCATTATCAACCGTAATAATTAACTGCGGTTTTAATTGTTTAGCTATACCAATAATGCCTGGGGTTAAACCATAACCAAACTCAAATCGATTTGGAACTAAAAATTCCACTTGTTGAGCACCCATTGAACGCAATGCAGCGATTGCTAAGGCACTTGAGGTAGCACCATCGGCATCAAAATCACCTACAACTAAAATACGCTCTTGCTGACGTAATGCTTGTTCTAAACGTATACATGCTTTATCAATATCAGTTAACGTATTAAACGGCAATAAGGCTTGCAAACTCCTGTCTATCTGCGCTTCATCAACCACATCACGTGCTGCATAAATTCGCTGTAA
>CAZNVR010000190.1:0-3586 GCA_964576655.1 uncultured Legionella sp.
ACCTACAATGGATTTAACCATACGTGTGACTTGTAATAATTGTGTATGGCTGGTGTCGTTGGGTAGGGCTACACTAATGGTTAATCGTTCAATTGTTCCGTTAGCTTTTGTAAATTGTTCCTTTTCTTTACCTAATTGCCAGGTTTTTTCGAGCATGACATCTTGGTTTACCGTTTTTTTCCCCGCTTTGCTGGGGGTGGTGTGTCGTGTTTCTTTTTCGTGGGTCATGGCACCATTTTGTTGCGGTTTGATTCGTTCTCGCTGTAATTCATCATAGTTCAGTGTGGCATCAATTTTCACCATGACACCTTCATTGGGAAAAATTCGTTGTAACATTTGCATGACCTTTTCATTTAAATAATGTTCAACATTTTTTTTCGCTTGAAAGTGCCCTGAAACCGAATCATCTTCTTCTGCAACTAATCCATTGCCATTTTGATCAACCATCATCACATTTTGGATGGTTAAATTAGCCACACTTGCCGTAATTAATTGTTGAATACTTTTAATTTGGGACAATGTTAAGGCTTGATTTAAATGCAGTGTTACAGCAACGCGAGGAAGGTTATCGTCTTGTTGAAATAAATGATGTTCAGGAATGCTTAAATGCACACGAGCTTGTTTAACTTCGTCCAGACTATTAATTGTACGTTCTAACTCACCTTGTAATGCACGTTGATAATTAATTTTTTGTGAAAAATCCGTCATACCAAAATCGGTTTTATCAAATAATTCAAAGCCTACGGTATGTGTTAGAGCAACGTCACTTCCCATTAATTTTATTCGAGTTTTATCTATGAGTTGTTTATTAATTAAAATATCACGCCCTTGGTTACGTACTTGGTAGGAAATCTTTTCCTTTTCAAGTTGAGTAATAATTTGATTTGCATCATGGCTATCTAATTGATTAAAAAGAATCCCAAAACTTGGAGATAAAGCCCAGAACATCAGTGCAATGGTTATGATGATGATCAGCACGACCCCACTGATTAACGAAAATTGGCGTGATTTTGTTTGGGATTGAAAAATAGTTAAAATGGTTTGAATTGTGTTCATGTTAAATTTGTTCTCTTAATATATCTTGCCATGCACTCATTAAGCGGTTTCGAATTTGCTCTAAAAATTGAAACGATAACTTAGCTTCCTCCAGAGTTAACATGGTTTGATGCAAGCTTGTGCTTTGACCACTAGCTAATTGTTGTAAGGCGCTATCTGCAGCCAGCAAGTGCTCGTTGGTATCGGTTAACAAACTCGAAAAGGCTTGCATGCCTGGTTTGGCTGTTTTTTCAAAATCGTCCAATTTTGCTGTAGGTTGATTTAAATAAATGGGCGGTGTATGACCTATTTTCACCGTTCATCCCCAATGCTCAATGCTTGTAAATAAATACTGTGAGCCGTATTAATGACTTTAATATTGGCTTCATAAGCACGTGTGGCACGAAGCAGGGTTGTCATTTCATCAATAGTGCTTATACCTGGATAATTAACATAGCCTTGTTTATCGGCAGCGGGATGTCCTGGCTGATAAACTTTATTCGGTGGTAGGTTTTCAGGAACGAGCTCAACTGAGTCGATGCCTGCGCTGTCTAATTGATCGAGCGCTGCTTCAAAGGGCAGGGCGGTTGCTTCAACTTGCATGGGTTGAAAGCGACTTCCATCACTATTTTTTAATGTGTGCTGATTGGCAATATTTGTTGCAACAACATCAACACGTAATTTCTCAACGTTCATGCCTGCTGATGCAATCGAGTAGATTTGATCATAACTCATGTGTTGTTTCCTTGTACGGCAAGTTTCATAATGGCAAGCTTGTGATTTAAGCCTTTGATTAATGCACGATAATGAGTGGCATTTTTTACACTTGCGGCAATTTGTTCGTCTATAGATAATGGCGTGTCGCTATATTCAAATTGAGGCTTGATGTCTTGAATCGTGTTTTCTTCTGTTTGTAATTGCTTTTCAAAATCAACCGCCATGGCTTGATAATCTTTTGTATTTACGTTAGCAATGTTTGATGCAATGGCTGTTTGTCGCATTAACGATGCATCGAGTGCCAAGCTTACTAAATCAATGGTTTGATCGGTCATTTTATGGAAAATCCTCTATCATTGAATAACAAGCTCAGCATGTAATGCACCCGCTCGCTTTAAACTTTCTAAAATTGCGATAATATCTCGCGTGGTCGTTCTTACTCTAACTAATGACTCAATCAAATCACCAATGGTTGTGCCTTGTGGAAGTTTGATGGCGTTCCCATCGGGTTCTTTAACGTTAATACTTGTCACAGGGGTTATTGCTGTTTTAACTTGGCGGCTCATGTTGTTAACAAATGTAGGCTGTGAAACGTTGTAATCTGTAGCGATAGATATTTGTAGGTTGCCATGAGAAATAGTGACGGCATCAATTCGAATATCCGATCCTGCAACCACCACCCCGGTTCGTTCATTAACAACAACCGTTGGAAGATTATCGGTGGTTACGTTTAAATTTTCTAATTGGCTTACAAAACGAATGACATGATGTTTTGCATGAGGAGGTAGATGCACTTCAATGTCTTGAGCGCCTCTGGCAATTGCGGTATTGGGTCCAAATTCTTTATTAATGGCTACCTCAACATGATCCGATGTTGTAAAATCCGCATGATTTAAAATAATATGAATTTCACCTTCTTTGTTGAGTAACTCGTTATAAATTGATTTTTCAACAATAGCACCACCTGGAATAATCCCTGCAGTAGGGTGATTTTTTTGCACCACATTGCCAAATAAATCATATTTAAATCCTCCAATAGACAAAGGCCCTTGTGCTAAAGCATAGACTTGATTATCTGGACCTTTTAATGGCGTAGCCAATAATGTACCGCCTAACAGGCTTTTTGCATCACCGATTGATGCAACATTCACATCCAATTTATCGCCTTGATGCGCGAAGGAGGGTAGGTAGGTTGTAATAATCACCGTTGCAGTATTGCGACTATTGATATCATTAGGGTTAAGATTAACCCCAAAGCTTTGTAGTAAATTGGCTATGGCTTGAGTGGTGTCTTTGTTGCGCCTTGAATCCCCTGAGCCAGCAAGTCCTATGACAAGACCATACCCTGTAATGGGGTTTTCTTGTAATCCTGAAAGACGAGCAATTGATTTTAGACGAACAGACGCGTGTAGCGTGCTGCAAATAAAGCACAAAATTATGCAAAACATACGCGACATTATACCAATCCAACCATAGATAATAGGCGATAGATATAATTGTGTCGTTGAGATTTTGATACGGTTCCATCTCCTGAGTAAGCGATTTTTGCGTCTGCCAGGCGTGTTGATAAAACTGTATTTTGGGTGGAAATATCTTCTTCGCGTACAATGCCACGCAGATGAATGGTTTGCAATTCACCATTAATTTGAATACGTTGATGACCTTCAACGCAATAACTGCCATTAGGATAAACTTCTTTGACTCTAACTGTAAGTGCTGCTTTTATCTTACCATTACGAGCCGTTTTACCTGTTGCGCGCCCATCTCCTCGTAAGCCAAACGCTACTTCTTGAGGGCGTTTGTTATAACTGGCTTCTAATACAGTTTTAATTTC
>CAZNVR010000191.1:0-3580 GCA_964576655.1 uncultured Legionella sp.
GGTTTAACGGCGGTCGCTAGAGATATTTCTAAACCCTTACGGAAAACAAGTAAACCCATTTATCTTGTGGTTAATAAAACAGATGGTTTAGATGAAGATGTTGCTTGTGCTGATTTTCAATCATTAGGATTTCAAGATGTGTTTGCAGTGTCTGCAACGCATGGACGAGGCATGCCAACATTATTAAAGGCGGCTACAAAAACGTTTGATGTTGCAGTCGATGATGTACCTACCGAAGGACATCCTATTAAAATCGCATTTGCGGGTAGGCCTAACGTGGGCAAATCCACTTTGGTGAATCGGATTCTTGGTGAAGAGCGGGTTGTTGTTTATGATATGCCAGGAACCACTCGTGATAGCATTGCCATTCCTTTTGAACGTGATGAACAACAATATGTTTTAATCGATACAGCCGGTGTTCGTAGACGCTCTCGTATTGATGAAAAAATTGAAAAATTTTCTGTGATTAAAACACTACAGTCCATTAAAGAATCGCATGTTTGTTTGATGTTAATTGATGCAAGAGAAGGGTTAACCGAACAAGATATGCATTTATTAGGTTTTGTTGTTGAGTCAGGTAAAGCGCTGGTGATTGCAGTAAATAAATGGGATGGTTTGGATGAAGATCATCGCGAACATGTGCGTGAGGAATTAGCGCGTCGCTTGCATTTTGTAAATTTTGCTAAAATTCGTTTTATTTCTGCATTGCATGGCAGTGGAGTAGGTAACTTATTTCAAGATATTATGCAAGCCTACCAATCTGCAACACAAACATTATCAACGCCCAAACTAACGCGTTTATTACTTGATTTAACGACCCAACATACGCCACCTTTAGTGAATGGTCGTCGAGTAAAATTACGATATGCGCATACAGGTGGACACAATCCACCTATTGTTGTGATTCATGGTAATCAATTGGATGCATTGCCTGATAGTTATAAACGTTATTTATCTAATGCATTTACTCAACAGTTAGGATTAGTGGGTACGCCATTAAAACTGGAGTTTAAAAACAGCGATAATCCGTTTAAAGATAAGAAAAATAAGTTAACGGATCGTCAGATTAAACATAAACAACGAATGATTAAACGAGCCAAACGTAGATAATACAACGAAAACCAAACCCAACTCCGTCATTGCGAGGAGTTTTACGACGAAGCAATCCAGTGGCATCCTGGGCACACGGTCACACAAAGGTCACTAAATTGCTTCGCTATTGCTCGCAAAGACGGTGTAAGTTGTCGTTGCGAGGAGTTTTACGACGAAGCAATTCAGTATAGTTCAGCGCAAGAAACCCTCGGCTGCTTCGCCTTTGGCTCGGCAGAGACGTAAGTTCGGAACGTTTTTCAGCCCCTGTCTAAACGCTCGCAAAGACGGATTTTAATGGTAGTAGGCCTTAACCAATTTGTCTGTTAAAACCATGAGTTTGTTTTGGTTATTTTTTTCTCGTTACCATACTTTTGATTGATTTCCTCAGAAATGCTATCCCAAGAGACGCAACTGTCTCGTCTTAATTCTATTGCACGTGTTAAAGCAAATGCCTCTTTGGAATCCATATTCAATTCAGCTTGGGTTTTAATTAAATAATATTTCGATAAAAGGGACTTATCTTTTTTATTAAGCTGTTTTAACAGTTTAGTACCAGCAGGGTCTGATGATTTTTTTAAAATCATTTTATATATACGTTTAAAATTCTTTAATATATTTTTTTTGAGCTGTAATGGGTCAAAAGGTTTTCGATATAAATCAAGATTATCAATGGTATTTATCGTATCTAAATAACCTCTGGTTGATAAAAGTCGAGCATGTTTGGTTGCACTATCAAAATCAATGGCGGATAAATTGCCTATTTTTAATCCAACAGTACGTAAAGGATATGTTGTATGTACACGTTGATATCCTTCTTCAACTTTGTCAGCTGGGTGATAGTCTGCACTAAATGGGGAAAAAAAATTAGGGATGAACCAATATAAAGCTTTTTCAACACGAGAGCGATCAAAAAATACTTGAGGTTTTTTAGGTCCATGTAAATGCAGGCGCTTAGATAAGTCGTGATTCATGTTTGTTTTAACATGGTTGCAAAGCGAGTGTGCTTTTTCATGGCAGGGAGAATCTGGCTGCTGCTCTAATTCGTGTTGTGCCGCTTCATTTAATTTATGTTCAATAATTTTTAAATAAATATCATGATAAGATGATTGTGTTGGAATCTTTTTCTCGGGCATATTTAATGTAGTGGGTTGAGAAATAAAGCTACATATAAAATTCCATACAATAATAAAAGCCGATACAATGATTTTGAATAGATCAGTTAACCATGATTTATCCAGCGCTTCATACTCTTTTGATGCCTCAAAAATGGATTGATGAATCAATTCTTCTAATGGTGTATTGTGTGTGTCATCCATGATTTTTTTATGTAAAATCGTTTTAACGGTTTCTAATGCATTGATAAATAACTGAATATTATCATGTTCGTTTTTGCGGCTACCATACAACGCATTAAATACAGCATTGCCACCAAACACAAAAGTAAATAATTGTTGTATAAACGTTGGTTTTTGATTTAGTTCGTCTTCTGCGAAAATAAACACCAGGGTTTCATGAGGTTTAGTATTTTCTAGATAAGTATTGGTCTTATTGCATTTATCAAATGATTCGGTAGGAATATTATCGCATACTCCTCCATCAATATAATTTTCACCATTGATATCAACAGGAGCTAAAAAAACAGGAATAGCACCAGACGCTTTGCATGCAAGAGCAATTTCAACGTCAGGCGTATCGATATAATTAAATATTTTTAAATCACCACCTTTTTCTTTAACAGCAGTGATATTTAATTGTTTAAAACGTTGAGGCCAGTATGTTCTTAGTTTTTCTAAGTCGGCAAATGTAAAGGGTTTATTTTGTTTATCTAATTGTTGCAGGAGTTCCCAGCAATTATGGGATTCAGTCAGCTGTTCATTTTTGAGGAAGGTTACAACAACAGATTTCAGTATATTTTTAATATGATTATATAATGGTGCTCCGTCTTTCGTGAACCAACTCTCATTGTAAGCATCTCCCAGCAACTCTGAAAAGTTAATATTCATGAGTGTTTCTTGAAAATCTTTTGTGGATAAACCTGTTGCTAATAATGCAGCCGTGATTGCACCAGCAGATGATCCTGCAATTTCCTTTACACCGGAAAATAAGCCAGTTTCCTCCATTGCGGCATAAGCACCGGCATAAGTAGCACCTTTTGCTCCACCACCACTAAAGACCAAACGGCTAATTGGAGGATTTTTATTGGCCATTCTATATGCTCTTAAATAAGATTGAATAGTGCAATCATAACCAATAATGTTATTTGTGTCAAATTTTTAATCAGTATGTTTTTTTGGTGCGTTTCTTTGTGTCTTTAAGTGCTTGTTTAGGCAGTAATAACCAATAATATCCTGAATTTTTCATTTTTCCTGCAATTTCTGTTGCTTTGTCGCCCGCGCCCCAAAACACATCGCCTCGTACCATACCGCGTATAGCACCACCGGTATCTTGAGCAATCATTAATCGCTGAAACGTGGTTTGATTCGTATTT
>CAZNVR010000192.1:0-3574 GCA_964576655.1 uncultured Legionella sp.
AATCAGGTTTAGCAGCAGAGATGAGCTGCTGTAATTTTTCAGCAAGAGGTGTTTCATCTGCATGACTAATTCTTTTAATATCCGTAGAAAAATCTTTGAAATTGACTTTACCAGTATTAACATCATAGATAGCACCAACCATGCCAAGATCATTCTGATTAGTCATTAAACGTAAGATACTACTTTCATGATAAATGTGCTGTAGCGTATTTGCGACATTAAGCGATGTAACATTATGAACAAAAGATTCATTAGAACCACAACGGTTAGTTGAGGTATCTGTTTCCGCAGTAATTGCTGGTTTAATTTTAGCCAATAATTGCGTAATATGCCCCTGTTCAACATTATCACATGCAGCCATAATTGCACCACAACGTGTATGCCCCAACACCACAAGCAATTTAACGCCTACCACATGACAGGCATATTCAACGCTAGCTAAAACATCATCATTGACAACATTACCTGCAACACGAACACAGAATATATCACCAAAACTCATGTCAAAAATGGTTTCAACAGGAACCCGGGAGTCAATGCAGCCCACAACCACGGCAATAGGATGTTGCGCTTTAGCTGTATGCTGAAGATCCAGTTTTAAACTTCGGTTAATACATTGGTCTTTCAAAAAGCGCTGATTTCCTTCACGCAGAATATTTAAAACCTGATAAGGTTCAAGCACGGATTGAACATCGTAAGTGGTAACATTAATAAAATCGATATAATTATGAATACTATATTGGTCTTTAAATCCAATTAAATTTAACGATATTTGTCGATGAGTAGCTTGGCCTGTTTGAAAGTCACGAATAAACTCAATAACTTCTTTATCAATATACTCTGAGTTACGGGCATCAATAATTAATTGGGATTTATTAGGAATCGATTCTAACTCGGCAGCTAAGGAGGCTTTATTTAAAAATGTCGTTTGTTGAGGAAGAACCAATCGACTGGTTACACCATTTGGGTATATTTCTTTAATAATATCCAAGCGCACCTGGCTATTGGATTTTAAAATATAGATTAGGCTTACGACCAAACCTATCATAATCCCTGATAATAAATTTAATGTAACAATACCAATGATCGTTACAATAAAGGGAATAAAACGCTCCATTCCTTGTTTATAGATATTCTTATAAATTGACGGATGCGTTAATTTATACCCCACATAAATTAATACGGTCGCTAATGAAGATAAAGGAATTTTATTCAGTGTTTCAGAAATTAATACAATCGCTGCAAATATAAAAAGACCATGTAAAATGGATGCCATTTTTGTTTTGGCACCCATTTCAATATTAACAGATGTACGAGCAATAACAGATGTAAGAGGAAGCCCTCCAATACATCCGGACAATAAATTACCCACACCTTGTGCGACTAACTCTTTATCTTTTGAACAAGAACGGCGTTTTTTATCAAGCTTCTCACCGGCTTTTAAATTAAGTAGCGTTTCTAACGAAGCAACTATTGTTAAAATTAGTGCATATAAATAGACTTTAGGATTAGACCAAGCAGACCAAGCGGGTGAATGAATGTTTTCAAAAAAATCTGCTAACCCTGTATGCATTGGAATATTGACTAACTGAGGAGTTGTTTGTGCTAAATCAGAATCCGTTAATACAAACACTTCATTTAAAATAACACCTAAAATAACAACAACAATAGGACCTGGAATTGCACTAACCCAGTCTCGTTTTGATTTATCAAAATAAATTAATAATGCAATAGACACTAATGAAATGAGTGCCGCGCCGGTGTTGATATGAAACGATATGTCATTTAACTCAACACCTTCTTTCATCATCTCTAGCAGATGCATTTTAAGTTCTGTCAATGTAGCTGCGTGAGTAAATGCTATAGGTAATTGTTTGACTACTAACAAAATACCTATTGCACATAACAGGCCTTGTACCACATTAGATGGCACATATTCAGCAATAAAACCAGCTCGAAATAAGCCGAGTATTATTTGCATAATTCCAGCTAAAACAAGCGCTAATAAAAAGACATCAAAACTACCTAATTGAGTTACTGCTGCTAATACAACCGCAGCCATTCCAGCAGCAGGCCCACTAATACTCACCTGTGAACCACTTAAACTCCCAACAACAACCCCACCGATAACACCACTAATGATTCCTGATATTAATGGCGCCCCAGAGGCAAGGGCAATTCCTAAACAAAGAGGAATTGCCACTAAAAATACAACAATGGCAGCAATTAAATCAAACTTCATGCTACGTTTAGCATAAATATTTAATAATCTAAATTGAGTGCGGATTGAATTATTCATGGGTTAAGAAGTCCTCTTTTGAAAATACGGTTTCATCTGATACATCATTAACTTGTTCTAAATCATCTTCCAACTGCCTAAAGTTCCATAAATCTTGGTCCATTAGTTGACTTGGTTTTACTGCTTGTAAAGCATGCAATATATTACTAGGTATTTTGGGGTTCTCTTCTGCTAACTGATTAATTAACTGGCCAATTCGTTTACGAGCAAGATTATCTTGAGAACCACACAACGTACAAGGAATAATTGGATATTCTTGTATTTTAGCAAAATTAATAATATCTGCTTCTTGTACATAACACATCGGACGAATAACAATGTGCTTTTTATTATCGCTTAATAATTTAGGTGGCATTGAACGAACATCACCATTATATAAAATGGACATCATTAAGGTGCGAATTAAATCATCACGGTGATGACCTAAAGCAATTTTGGTGTACCCATGCTCTTCGGCATATCGATAAATAATTCCTCGACGAAGTCGTGAGCACAATGAACAATACGTTTTACCCTCTGGTATTTTTTCTTTAACAATACTATAGGTATCTCGAGTTAAAATTTCATGGTTAATCTTGCGATCTTCAAGCCAATTTCGCAACTTTGAATCATCCCAACCCGGTTGAGCTTGATCAAGTGTAAAAGCAAAAATATCAAATTTATTATTAGAACGTTGACGCAGCGTATGTAACAGGGTTAATAAAGTAAATGAATCTTTACCACCTGATAAACATACCATAACGCGATCACCACGTTGAATCATATTAAAATCAGCAATGGCTTTGCCAGTATAATGTAGTAATTTTTTTTCTAACGGTGTTGGTGTGGTCATTATGTATTAACTCTGATGAATTGTTGTTGGGGGAAGAGCATCGACTCGGGTCGTTGCTAACCAGGAATTAATTTCTTCCAGATCACTGACGTTTAATGAACCTGCAAAATATTTTAAATTTAATAATGCATTAATTAACCCGTATTGGTCAGCTGCCAATTGGCGTTGCGCATCAAACAAATTACGTTGCGCATTAACCACATCAGTCATAGTACGTGTTCCCACTCCATACTGTGCCTCAACACTTTCCAAAGAGTTGGTTTGCGAAACAACGGTTTTTCTGTCTGCTTGCACTTTGCTAATACCATCGATAATGGTGTTATAAGCAATTCGACTGTTAACAATCACATCACGATAAACTTGCTCTAATTGTTCACTTGAGGTTTGAAAATCATATTGTGCTTGACGTGTTTTGGATAAAACAAGCCCTCCTTGAAAAACAG
>CAZNVR010000193.1:0-3546 GCA_964576655.1 uncultured Legionella sp.
AACCCATTCTTTGGCATATTATGAAACAATATTCTGCTCATGGCATTCAGGATTTTGTGATTTGCTGTGGGTATAAAGGCTATTTAATCAAAGAATACTTTGCCAATTATTTTTTACATATGTCCGATGTAACGTTTGATATGCGTGAAAATACCATGGAAGTTCATAATAAACGTGCTGAACAATGGAAAGTGACACTAATAGATACAGGCGATCACTCAATGACTGGCGGGCGTTTATTGCGTGTGTTTGATCACATCAAAGATGAAGACGCGTTTTGCTTAACATATGGCGATGGTGTTGCGGATGTTAATATTGCAGAATCCATCCAATTTCATCAAACTCACCAAAAATTAGCAACCATCACAGCAACCTATCCTCCTGGTCGTTTTGGTGCATTAGATATTCAACATGGCCAAGTGCAACAATTTCAGGAAAAGCCCAAAGGTGATGGCGGTATGATCAATGGTGGTTTTTTTGTTTTATCACCTAAGGTGTTTAATTACCTTGATGGGGCTGATTGTGTTTGGGAGCAAGCGCCATTAATGCAGCTAGCTCAAGAAGGTGAGCTCATGGCTTATGAGCATCATGGATTTTGGCAGCCAATGGACACGTTGCGCGATAAAGTGTATTTGGAAGAGCTATGGAATGAAGGACGTGCACCATGGAAGATATGGGAATGATTAATGCTTTGTTTTGGAAAAATAAACGCGTTTTTGTAACTGGTCACACCGGCTTTAAAGGCAGCTGGCTTTGCACGTGGTTACATGAAATGGGCGCTATTGTACAAGGGTATTCTTTATCAATTCCTACCACGCCAAGCTTGTTTCACGAAATTCAATTGGTTGAAAAAATTCAGTCCGAATTAGGTGATGTGCGCGATCATGAACACCTGCTTGCTTGCATGCAACAATTTAAACCAGACATTGTGTTTCATTTAGCAGCCCAACCCTTGGTGCGCCTGTCGTATGACAACCCGATGGAAACCTATACCACCAATGTCATGGGCACGGTGTCACTATTAGAAGCGGCTCGACACACAAAAGGCATCAAAGCTGTCGTTAACGTCACGAGTGATAAATGTTATGAAAACCGTGAATGGTTATGGGGATACCGTGAAGATGAAGCCATGGGTGGTTTTGACCCTTACAGCAGCAGTAAAGGGTGTTCTGAATTAATCACCGCCTCATATAGACAGTCTTATTTTAATCCCTCGCGTTATCATGAACACGGTATGGCACTGGCCTCAGCACGAGCAGGTAATGTAATTGGTGGTGGGGATTGGGCAGCTGATAGGCTTATCCCTAATGCCTTGGCTGCATTTGTAAATCAACAACCTGTTAACATTAGAAATCCCAGCGCCATTCGTCCTTGGCAACATGTGCTGGAGCCATTATCCGGTTATTTAATGTTGGCTGAAAAGCTCTATCTAGAGGGTTATACTTTTGCTGAAGGATGGAACTTTGGGCCGAATGATGCTGATGCACGTCCCGTGTCCTGGATAATAGACCAACTCGTTTCTCAATGGGGTATGGATTCTCACTGGTGTATTGATGAACAAGATCACCCCCATGAGGCGCATTATCTAAAGCTTGATTGCTCAAAAGCGAAAATGATGCTTGGTTGGCAGCCCAAGTGGGCACTTGAAGAGACATTAAGTCGCATTGTAGCGTGGCATAAAGCCTATTTGAATGGTGCTGATATGTATGCGTATACAGTGGCTGAAATCAATGATTATAACAGGTAACTAACTATGTCAACAAAAGATAAAATACGTCAAGATATCGCCGAATTAGTCGCGCAATATGCAGCATTAGAATACGCACCTCGTGCGTTTGAAGCAGGTCAGACGATAGTGCCACCATCCGGCAAAGTCTTAGGTGCGACAGAATTACAAATGATGGTTGAAGCGTCTTTAGATGGCTGGTTAACCACAGGCCGATTTAATACGGCGTTTGAAAAGCGCCTAAGTGATTACTTAGGCGTGCCTTATGTATTAACCACAACCTCTGGCTCTTCAGCAAATCTATTGGCACTCACCGCATTAACCTCTCCTAAACTGGGCGCTAGACAATTAAAACCAGGCGATGAAGTGATTACAGTAGCCGCAGGCTTTCCTACCACGGTTAATCCAATCATTCAAAATGGTCTTATTCCGGTATTTGTTGATGTAGATATCCCTACTTATAATGTGAATGCAAGCTTGATTGAAGGGGCTATCACAGCTAAAACCAAAGCCATTATGATTGCACACACATTGGGCAATACGTTTGATTTAACGGAAGTTAAACGCATCACTACTCAATATAACTTATGGCTCATTGAAGATTGTTGCGATGCATTGGGTACAACGTATCATAATCAAATGGTTGGCTCTTTTGGTGATATTGCAACCGTGAGTTTTTATCCGGCCCACCATATTACCATGGGTGAAGGTGGTGCTGTATTTACTCAATCCAAAACACTACACACCATCATTGAATCGTTTCGGGATTGGGGACGCGATTGTTATTGCGCACCTGGCTGTGATAACACGTGTGGCAAGCGGTTTGATCAACAATTTGGCTCTCTGCCTCAAGGTTATGATCATAAATACACCTATTCACACATCGGCTACAACTTAAAAATTACCGATATGCAAGCCGCTTGTGGTTTAGCACAAATGGATAGCCTGGCGCATTTTGTTGAACGACGTAAAGAAAATTTTCACTATTTAAGTGAAGGCTTAAAATCATGTGAAGACTTTATTATTCTGCCAAAAGCCACCCCTCACGCTGATCCCTCATGGTTTGGTTTTCCTATTACCATCAAACCTGAAAGCTTTATTCATCGAGTTGATTTATTAAAATTCATGACCCAAAACAAGATTGGTACGCGCTTGTTGTTTGCAGGAAACCTCACGCGTCAACCTTATTTTGAGCACGTGGATTATCGTGTGCATGGCGAGCTAACCAACACCGATATCATCATGAATCATACGTTTTGGATTGGTGTATTCCCCGGACTAGAACGTGCTCATCTTGATTTTATCATTGCTAAATTTGAAGAGTTTTTTGGCATAGATTTTTGATAGGAATAAGGACGATTCTAACATGTGTATTGAAAATAAGACCCTATTGATAACAGGTGGGAACGGTTTTTTAGGTAGTAATTTAATTGCTCATTTATCTAATAAAGGCGCACATGTTATTGTATTAAAACGTAAAACATCTAATTTATGGCGACTAGATAATATAAAAAACACACCTTTGTTTTATAATATCGAAGACATTGACTTAAGCTGTTTACTTGAAAAACATAAACCCGATGTTATTGTGCATTGTGCTACTAACTATGGCACACAAATTAAAAGCATTACTGAGGTCATCGATGCAAATTTAATTCTGCCGCTAAAACTTCTTGAAGCCGCTAAAGATAAAAATATACCGTTTATTAATACAGACACCGTTCTTGATTACCGTATAAATGCCTATTCTTTGTCTAAAAAACAATTTGTAGAGTGGTTAGAAGCTCACTCTACATTTTTCCCTTGTATTAATGTCAAAC
>CAZNVR010000194.1:0-3534 GCA_964576655.1 uncultured Legionella sp.
TAACTGTGCAACGGATTGATATATTTCAAATAGATGCTTTTACAGATAAAGTCTTTCATGGTAATCCTGCTGCAATTTGTTTGCTAAAGGCATGGTTAAATGATGAATTACTACAAGCAATTGCTGTTGAAAATAATTTATCAGAAACAGCCTTTATTATAGAAGAAAAAAATGGCTTCCAAATTCGTTGGTTTACGCCTAAAGGTGAAATCAGTTTATGTGGTCATGCCACCTTAGCCGCAGGTTTTTTATTATTTGAGCTGGGTAAAGCACGTGCTGATGTGGTTAATTTTTCAAGTTTAAGTGGCCAATTATGTGTGCGTAAAAAAGCAGATCATATTATTTTAGATTTTCCTCGTTTAAATATTTATCCATCCGAAGCTGCCCCTCAATTAAGAGCAATGATTAATCAATCAGTGGTTGATGTGTATGATAGTGATTTGGATTATTTAATTTTACTTGAACGCGAAGCACATGTTTTAAGTGCGCAAATTGATTTGGCTCGGTTAGCTAAACTGCCTAAACGAGGTTTAATTATAACCTCTAAAAGCAATGGCGCTGATTTTTATTCACGCTGCTTCTATCCTAAACACAATATCACAGAAGATCCTGTAACAGGCTCGGCACATTGTGTTCTAGCACCATTTTGGGCGGATCGATTACATAAAACCAAACTTAAAGCGACCCAAGGATCGTTTCGACGTGGGCAAATTTTTTGTGAGGTCTTTGATGAGCGAGTTCATATTTCTGGATCTTGTCGGTGGTATTCTAAAGGTTATTTAGTGATTTGATTTTTTTCCCATGATAGGATAATACACCGACGCTTCAAACTATAGCTCAAGGAGTGAGTCTGTATGTTAAATTCAATGGGATTGCAATTTAAATCGTTAATTAATCACAATCCTCCTTTACAAGTTGTTGGCACAATCAATGCTTATTCAGCCATGTTGGCTCAAACATCTGGTGCTCAAGCAATTTATCTTTCAGGTGCTGGTGTTGCAAACGCATCGTTTGGTTTACCTGATTTAGGCATGACAGGTCTTCAAGAGGTTCTTGAAGATGCCAGACGAATCACACAAGCCTGTGAATGCCCTTTATTGGTTGACGTAGATACCGGTTGGGGGCATGCATTTAATATTGCAAGAACGGTACAATTAATGGAACGAGCGGGTGTTGCAGCGATTCATATTGAAGATCAAATGGCTGCAAAACGTTGTGGACATCGCCCCAATAAAGCCATTGTGTCAAAACATGAAATGGGGGATCGTATTAAAGCCGCTGTGGATGCAAGGGTTGACCCTGATTTTGTCATTATGGCTCGCACCGATGGGTTAGCTACTGAAGGTTTAAATGCCGCACTTGAGCGCGCAGCATTTTATGTGGAGTCTGGTGCTGATATGATTTTTCCAGAAGCTCTAACTACACTAGAAGAATATCAACAATTTACCTCCCAACTTACAGTGCCCATCCTGGCAAATATTACCGAGTTTGGTCAAACGCCTTTATTTACTCGTGATGAGCTTGGCAGTGTAGGTGTAAAATTAATTTTATATCCCTTAAGTGCATTTCGAGCCATGTCTAAGGCTGCGTTAAATGTATATCAAACCATTTTATCCAAAGGCACACAATCTGATGTGTTAGATCGTATGCAAACACGAAATGAATTATATGATGTATTAAATTATCATGACTATGAACAAACACTTGATCAATTTAGGGAGAATGATAATGGTCAATAAATCAGGAGGTCTTGCTGGCGTTGTTGCAGGTGAGTCAGGTATTTCTACTGTTGGTATTGCTGGAAAAGGCTTAAGTTATCGAGGCTATTCAATTGATGATTTAGCACGTTTTGCACGTTTTGAAGAGGTTGCTTATTTATTGCATTACGGGCGTCTCCCCACATCAGCAGAACTGGTTAGTTATACACAACGACTCATTGGTTTAAGAGCATTACCAGAGCAATTAAAAAATGTGCTTAAGCATATTCCTAAACATACCCATCCAATGGATGTGTTACGTACAGCCTGCTCTATGCTCGGAACACTAGAACCAGAAACTGATTTTGACCAGCAGTATGATATTGCAGATCGTCTATTGGCGCTTTTTCCTGGAATCATGTGTTACTGGTATGCTTATCATTTTAAAGGATTAGAAATCAGTGGTGAGAGTGAAGAACCAACGGTAGGAGGGCACTTTTTAGCTCTTTTATTAAATGATTCGCCTAGTCAATTGCAGCGCGATGTGATGAATGTTGCCTTAATTTTATATGCAGAACATGAGTTTAATGCTTCAACATTTGCAGCAAGAGTCACCGCGGCCACGTTATCTGATTTTTATTCAGCGATTACAAGTGCCATTGGTACCTTACGCGGTTCCTTGCATGGTGGCGCAAATGAGGCGGCAATGGAGTTAATTTCAGGGTTTAAAACACCAATAGATGCCGAAACTAAATTAATGCAGATGCTGGATGCTAAAGCTAAAATAATGGGGTTTGGTCATCGTGTGTATACAGAATCAGATCCTCGGTCTGATGTGATTAAAATGTGGTCTAAAAAACTTGCTGATTCAACTCATGATACTCGATTGTATGATATCTCTGAGCGCGTAGAACATGTGATGCGTCGAGAGAAAAATCTATTTCCTAACCTTGATTTTTATAGTGCGTCAGCCTTTCATTATTGTCATATTCCAACATTTTTATTTACGCCAGTATTTGTGATGTCTCGTATTACAGGCTGGTCAGCTCATGTGTTTGAACAACGTGCTGACAATCGTCTAATTCGCCCATCTTCGAGATATACCGGTCCTGATGTTAAATCCTACATAGCACTTGATGCGAGAATATAATATGCATGAATCCATAGCAGATGATAATTTAAAACCTGATTATGATGCAGTAATCAATGATATTGCTGATTATATGCTTAACACAGACATCACGAGTTCTGTCGCACTAGAAACAGCAAGACTGTGTTTAATGGATACATTAGGTTGTGGAATATTGGCCTTGAACTTTAGTGAATGCACTAAACTATTAGGTCCTGTTGTTCCTGGTGCGGTGTTACCTGGTGGTGCGCGCGTACCTGGAACGGATTTTGAATTAGACCCCATTCAGGCTGCGTTTAATATTACCACAATGGTACGTTGGCTTGATTTTAATGACACCTGGCTTGCTGCTGAATGGGGACACCCTTCAGATAATATCGGTGCAATCTTAGCCGTTGCAGATTATTTAAGTCGTCAAAACATCAAGCGCGGGATACCCTCTTTACTCATGGGGGATGTGCTGCAATTAATGATTAAAGCGCATGAAATTCAAGGTTGCCTTGCATTAGAAAATAGTTTTAATAGTGTAGGTCTTGATCATGTTTTACTGGTAAAAGTAGCCAGTGCCGCGTGCGTTTCTACATTATTAGGTGGAGATAAAGAAAGCATACAACGCACGTTGTCTCAGGTGTTTGTTGATGGACAAAGTTTGAGAACTTATAGGCATGCGCCTAATGCTGGGTCTAGAAAATCCTGGGCAGCAGGGGA
>CAZNVR010000195.1:0-3497 GCA_964576655.1 uncultured Legionella sp.
ATTTCTGCTTTTTGTACGCTCGTTAGCGACATTGTTCACTCCTGGAAATAAATAAGCCTCAGTTCTGAATAAACAACGAGGTAATTAAGGTAGTATTCTAACAAAGGGGATTAATAGACACAAGTGTTTTTTTAAAATACCCGCATTGCAATTAGAGAAACCGCCAACCTCTTCGAACATTAACCAAACAACTCAAGGCCGTGTTTCGAACCAGATAGCATCTCTTCGTTTGCAAAAACAAACGTTAGAGCTATCCTTGAACATTCATTTGCTGCTCAATGTCACTAATCTCTCTACTTAATTGTTGCGCATGCATACGCACCTCTTCAATATTTTTACCTTCAACCATTACGCGTAACAAAGGCTCGGTACCTGAGGGTCGCAACAAAATACGCCCTTCTCCATTCAGTTTTTGATCCAACGATTTTACAGCATCTAAGACTTGTGAATGATTAGCAAGAATGGCCGCATTGTTCGTTTTCAAATTAACCAATGTTTGGGGTAACAGAACAATATCCTCACATAATTCTTGCAAGGTTTTCTCTTGTTTCACCATAATCGCTAGAACTTGTAATGCCGCAACAATTCCATCACCAGTGGTTGTTTTATCCAAACAAACAATATGTCCTGAAGACTCTCCACCAATTTTCCAATCGTGTTCTTTTAATGCTTCAAGAACGTAACGATCGCCTACCGGCGTACGAAGAAAAGGCACGCCCATTTGGGTGATGGCTTTTTCTAATCCATAGTTACTCATTAAAGTGCCCACAACACCACCATGCAATAAGCCTCGTTGGTGGCGATCTTTAGCTATAATGTAAATGATTTGATCACCATCAATAATCCGACCCAAAGCATCAACCAGAATCACGCGATCACCATCACCATCCAGCGCGATACCTATATCAGCGCCAGACTCTAACACTTTTTGTTGTAGCGCTTCAGGTGCTGTTGAACCACATTGCTGGTTGATATTAAAACCATCAGGCTTATTACCAATGGCAATTACGTTGGCGCCAAGTTCCATAAAAACATTCGGAGCGATATGATACGTGGCACCATTCGCACAGTCGACCACAATTTTTAGACCAGATAATCTTGTTAACGAAGGAATGGTTGATTTACAAAATTCAATATAGCGTCCCGCCGCATCATTAATTCGCAACGCTTTACCAAGCTGTGCTGAAGGAACTATCTCTAATTTTTTTTCAATTTCAGCTTCAATAGCAAGTTCCGTGCTATCTGGCAACTTACTACCATCTCCGGAAAAAAACTTAATCCCATTGTCCTCAAAAGGATTATGAGACGCACTAATTACAATACCTGCTGTCGCTCTTAATGTTTGTGTAAGGTATGCAACAGCAGGAGTAGGCATGGGACCTAATAATCGAACATCAACACCTGCAGCAGATAAACCGGCTTCAAGCGCTGATTCAAGCATATAGCCTGAAATCCGTGTGTCTTTACCAATGACAATTTTTTTATGATTACCTTCAGCAAGCACTCGTCCCAACGCCCAACCTAATTTTAACATAAACTCAGGGTTAATATTTGAGGAGCCAACACGTCCTCGAATGCCGTCTGTACCAAAATATTTTCGTTGCGCCATCACTTATTCTCCTTAATACGCATTAGGGTCACCCGTAATGGCATTGATCATTTGTATCGCTTGTATAGTTTCTAATACATCATGCGTTCTAATCATATTAACGCCATTTAATATGGCAAATACTGCGGCAGCAAGCCCTGCAGGCATTCGTGTAGAAGCCTGTTGATTATTGAGAATAACCCCTAGCGTACTTTTGCGAGAGACCCCCAATAATACAGGCAGTCCATGGCGTTGAAACGTGTTCAATCCTTGTAACAACATTAAATTATGTCGAACCGATTTACCAAAACCAAAGCCTGGGTCAAGAATTAAACGCTCACGTTGAATTCCTGCATGTTCACACGCTATCATTCGTTGCTGAAAAAATTGATTAATATCCGCACTCACATCATCGGAATAATGCGGTGCTTTCTGCATGTTCAATGGCATACCTTGCATATGCATTAAACACACAGGAACAGTCATCTTAGCAACCACAGATAATGCATTTACATGTTGTAATGCATAAATGTCATTAATAAAAGAAGCACCTGCTGCCACAGCAGTTTCCATAACTTGCGCTTTATAAGTATCAATTGAAATACAAATATCACTCATTGAACGAATCTGTTCAATGACAGGTATCACACGATCCAACTCTTGCTGACAGGAAACAGGTGTTGCACCAGGCCGTGAAGATTCTCCACCAACATCAATGATGTCAACACCGTGAGCAAGCATTGTTTCCACACGCCTACAAGCGCTATCCAACTCCAGATAGCTCCCTGCATCTGAAAATGAATCCGGCGTAATATTTAACACACCCATCACCAAAGGTTTGCGTGCTTTCTCTTTACACCACACATAAAAGTCTGCTGCATTCACTTATAAAACATCACCTGATTCGTTTGTCGTTGTTGGTGAAGTTGCATCATTTTTCACATGTGTATCCAAAGACTTCAACGACTCCCAATCCTCTGGAGGCGTAGGTGGCTTACCTGTCATAATTTCTTTAATTTGGTGAGAATCAATGGTTTCGTACTTCATTAACGCATCTGCCATTAAATGCAAGGCGTTTAGTTTTTCAGTTAAAATAGTTTTTGCACGCAGATAATTCCTATCGATAATCATACGTACTTCATCATCTATTTGTCTGGCTGTTTCATTAGAAATTTCTTTATTCTGATTGACTGAGCGCCCTAAAAAAACTTCCTCTTCTTCTTGCCCAAAAGTTAAAGGACCTAATGTTGATAAGCCCCAACTGGTTACCATTTTCCGAGCAATATCCGTGGCACGCATAATATCGTTTGAAGCACCCGTTGTTACACTGTCTTCACCAAAAATAAGCTCTTCAGCAACACGGCCACCAAATAAACTAGCCAATTGACTTTCCAAACGACGTTTACTGTGACTATATCGATCTTGATCTGGCAAGAACATGGTCACACCTAATGCGCGACCTCGAGGAATAATAGAGACCTTATACACCGGATCGTGCTCTGGAACCGTTAATCCCACAATCGCATGCCCTGCTTCATGATAAGCTGTTAATCTTTTTTCATTCTCATCCATAACCATGGAGCGTCTTTCCGCACCCATCATAATTTTGTCTTTGGCTTTATCTAAGTCGATCATACTGACTTTATGTTTATTTGAACGTGCTGCAAATAAAGCCGCTTCATTGATTAAATTCGCTAAATCGGCCCCAGAAAATCCAGGCGTGCCTTGTGCAATGGGTAAAATAGACACACTGGCTTCAACTGGAACTTTACTTAAATGCACTTTAAGAATTTGCTCTCGGCCTCGAATATCAGGCAGCGGTACAACGACTTGTCTATCAAAACGCCCTGGACGCAGTAATGCCGGATCAAGTACGTCAGGACGGTTTGTTGCCGCAATGACAATCACG
>CAZNVR010000196.1:0-3375 GCA_964576655.1 uncultured Legionella sp.
ACCTGCAAATGCTTCACGCGAAGAGGTGATGGCTGAAGGCATTGGGTGTTATAAACAATTTATTCGTGCATTACTCGATATTACAGATAATTATGTGAATGGTGAGGTTAGTAAGCCTGTCTCTGTTATTTGTTATGATGAAGATGATCCATATCTAGTGGTTGCAGCAGATAAAGGTACAGCAACGTTTTCAGATATTGCTAATGAAATTTCTCTTGAATACGGGTTTTGGTTAGGTGATGCATTTGCTTCTGGTGGCTCTGTGGGGTATGACCATAAGAAAATGGGTATTACTGCTAAAGGTGCTTGGGAATCAGTGAAACGTAATTTTTATCAATTAGGTGTTGATATTAATACAAATGATTTTACTGTTGTTGGCATAGGTGATATGGCAGGGGATGTGTTTGGTAATGGTATGTTGTTGTCAAAACACATTAAACTTGTTGCCGCATTTAATCATATGCATATCTTTATTGACCCAACACCTGATGCCGCCACCTCATTTGTTGAAAGACAACGTTTATTTAATTTGCCACGCTCCTCTTGGGCTGATTACGATAAAAAATTAATTTCAGCCGGTGGTGGGGTCTTTAATCGTAATGTGAAATCAATTCCTATCAGCAAAGAAATGCAAAAAGCATTTTCGATAAAAGCAGATGCGCTTGAGCCGAATGAGTTAATTAAGGTTTTATTAAAAGCTAAAGTTGATCTTCTATGGAGTGCTGGTATTGGTACGTTTGTTAAAGCACAAACCGAATCCAATGCAGAGGTGGGTGATCGCACGAACGATTTAATCCGGATTAATGGAAAACAATTACGTTGTAAAATTGTTGGAGAGGGCGGTAATCTCGGTCTTACACAATTAGCACGTGTTGAGTATGCACTTAATGGCGGTTTAATTTATACCGACTTTATTGATAACTCAGCTGGTGTGAGCTGTTCGGATAAAGAAGTTAATATTAAAATTTTATTAAATGGTATTGTTGCTGCAGGTCTATTAACACCAGAAGAGCGCGTAACATTATTAAGTCAAATGACAAATGAAGTGTCTGAGCTTGTATTAAGAGATAATTATTTACAAACAGGTGCTATTAGTTTATCTGCAACTCAAGTTTTGCGTGCGACAGAGCTTCATAGCCGTTATATGAATGAGTTATCACGTGTAGGCAAGCTGGATAGAAAATTAGAATTTTTGCCCGAAGAAAAAGTTTTAATGGAAAGAAAACTAATTGGTACAGGATTAACTACACCTGAAATTTCTGTCTTATTATGTTATAGCAAAATTATTCTGAAAGAAGCTATTCTTGCCTCGGATGTTCCGGAAGATCCATGGTTGAAACGCTACTTGATTGCTTCATTTCCCAAGCCGTTACAACAACAATATAGTAAAGAAATGGAGTCTCATCCATTAAGACGCGAAATTATTGCAACAAAATTAAGTAATATTATTGTTAGTGAAATGGGATTTAGTTTTGTTTATCGTTTGCAAGATGAAACAGGCGCATCAATCGCATCGGTTGTAAGAGCATACATTATTGCACGCAGTGTACTTGATATGGATACCGTATGGGGTAAAATTGAGTCACTCCAAAGTACGGTTACCGCGCAACATCAAAGTGAAGTCATGGTGGTTTATTTACGCCTGCTACGACGTATTGCACGTTGGTTTTTGCGTAATCAACGTATGCGCCTGGATATTGGCCAGTCTATTGAAACCTATGCAAGTGGTGTTCAAGAGCTTAAAAATATCTTGCCCGACCTATTGGGTGACGCATATCGTGCTCAATACGAACTCAGCGTAACAGAATATTTAGATATGGGTATTGCAGATCCGTTTGCTCATGAGCTGACAACAACACGAGGTTTGTTTGCGGCGATGGATATTATTGAAATCGCACATACGCATGATGTTACTGTTGCTATTGCTGCAGAAGCTTATTTTGGTGTAGGTGAATTCTTGCAACTGGGTTGGATTCGAACACAAATTATTAAGCATACCACTGAAAATCATTGGGAGGCGCTGTCTAGAGAGGCGTTGCGTGATGATTTAGATTGGCAACAACGTCAGTTAACAGCCCATATTATTTGTGATGCTATTAAGGTAGAAGGTTTTACAGCATGCTTAATGAGTTGGTCTGCAAACCAAGTTGCGTTGATTGAGCGTTGGCAGCATATTTTAACAAACCTGCAATCTAGCAGTGGGTTAAATTATACGATGTTTTTTGTAGCCATCCGCGAGTTATTAGATCTGACACAAACAACGATACAAGCGTCAGAAAATCGTGAAGTGTTAGTGTGATTCAAGCGGATCAATGTATTGAAACAACGGCTCGTTGGGTTCGTGAGTTTGTTATTAAACTTAATCTCTGTCCTTTTGCTAAGCGAGAAATGGATAGAGATGCAGTGAGAATCCAAGCAAGTCATGCAGAAACAATAGAACAGGCAATGATGGATTTAATGAGTGAGGTTGAGAATTTAAATCATAACCCTGCTATAGAAACGACATTGCTTGTTTTTCCTTTGTTTTTAAAAGATTTTTTTGATTATTTAGATTTTGTTGATATTGCTGAGTCTATTTTGCATGACAAAGGGTATGAGGGAGTGTATCAATTAGCAACATTTCATCCTGATTATTGTTTTTCTGATGAACCAGGTGATGATGTGACCAACTATACCAATCGCTCTCCTTATCCTATGTTGCATCTTTTACGTGAGGCTCAAGTTGAGCAGGCTATTTCTTTCTATGGTGATACAGAACAAATTCCTGAGAATAATATGGCTTGTTTACGTGAATTAGGTTTGGAAAACGTTAAAAAAATGACATCATTCTGCCGTTCTCAACCTTAACTTACAAGGTTCCTAACTAGGGCAGGTTGACCATCCAGCTCTTGAGCTCCTGTGGCTAGTTCCAGTGCTATCTACAGAAGTGATTAATCCGTTTACCTCTCTGTGGCATACAGTGGTCGCATGGCGGATAACTGTGTCATCAAATGGCAAAATATTGCCTGAAAAACCTCTATTTTGCAGCGTTTCTTAGAGGGTTCCTTGGACCGTGCCATTAATCAACATCAGTGCGTTGGGGGCCTGTCATGGAGGTCTTCGTTTTACATGCTCCTAACTAACTTCAAGCCCAACGTCCTTTTACATTATGATCACAAAAAAGATCAAATAAGGCGTTGGAATTATCTTGAACTATTCGCCTTTGGCTCGCAGAGACGCAAGTTAGTTCGGAACGTTTTTCAGCCCCGGTCTAAACGCTCGCAACAAGCTCCGCGTAAATTTACATCAGAAAATGACTAAAAAATTATAGGGCGTGTGTTAATTGCTCCGCCCGCCTACGTGCCTCGGCTTGTCCGAGGCATCCAGGAGATGCTC
>CAZNVR010000197.1:0-3372 GCA_964576655.1 uncultured Legionella sp.
TTTGGGGGATGACCTAAATGAAATCCGTCAGCTAACATATTATGACAAAGGCTTTCCTTATGTGGTGTATAATACCACTCACTGCCATCTATTAGTTGTAACAAGAACTCTTCCAGCTCTGCGTCAGAACATGTCTCATGGCTTTGTTGATATATTCTTGTTGACATAGCATGGTCAGTAACAGCACACAAGTTGTAACAACACGAATCAAACCACCGTGTGGCATGCGCTATTTTAGTGTCACGATCGCTTTGGTTTAGCATTTGGTTTAGCATGAGTTTCTCCATAAAAAAAACAGATTCGTCTCAATTGCTGGCCGATCTGTTTTATAATGACTTGATTGATCAATAAAAGATCATTATAGCACGTATTCTATAATTCTCAATGTTTCTAGGGGCAGGCATATACACGGCTAACTAACGATGTATTAATGGATTATCGACCAGCTTTTGCGAATGATGTGAAGGCCGCGGTATGGGGTGGCTTTAGGGAGCAATAACAGTGATAGTGATATTAAATATAATTTGTTATGATCTCAACCTTTATATTTCAAAAGGAGCGCGCGGTGCATAACCGTTTCACTGATTATTTGCAAACTGAGCTAGCCACTATAAAGCAGGAAGGTTTGTTTAAACCCGAGCGTGTCATTTCTACACAACAACAAGCAGCAGTTAAAGTGAATGAAGATGACGTTATTAATCTTTGTGCGAATAATTATCTAGGTCTTGCCAATCATCCTGATTTAATCACAGAAGGGCAACGCGCGCTGTCTGAGTTTGGCTATGGCATGGCATCTGTGCGGTTTATTTGTGGCACTCAAACCCCGCATAAACAACTTGAGAAAAAAATCAGTGATTTTTTAGGTTTTGAGGATACCATTTTATACTCATCATGTTTTGATGCGAATACGGGCCTTTTTGAAACACTTCTAGGTGCTGAGGATGCGATTATTAGTGATGCGTTAAACCATGCCAGTATCATTGATGGTGTACGTTTGTGTAAAGCCATGCGGTTTAGGTATGCCAATAATGATATGCGCGATCTGGAAGCACAATTAATTGCTGCTAAAGAGGCGCGTTTTCGTCTGATTGCAACCGATGGTGTTTTTTCAATGGATGGAATATTAGCCAATCTTCCTGAAATTTGTAAGTTAGCGGAAAAGTATGATGCCATGGTCATGGTAGATGATTCTCACGCAGTAGGATTTATGGGTCCTACAGGACGTGGAACACCAGAATATTTTGGGGTGATGGATAAAATCGATATCATGACTGGTACGTTGGGTAAAGCCTTGGGTGGTGCATCAGGTGGTTATACCTGTGCGAGTAAACCGATTATTGACTGGTTGCGACAACGCTCACGTCCTTATTTATTTTCTAACACGCTAGCACCTGTTATTGCACAAACCTCTATTGCTGTACTGGATTTAATTCAAACCAAACCTGATTTATTAAAAAAACTAAAGCGTAATAGCGACTATTTTCGGCAAGGTTTAACACAATTAGGCTTTAAACTGATTCCCGGTGAACATCCAATTATTCCTGTTATGCTTGGGGATGCAGCACTTGCTGGGCGCATGGCTGAACGTTTATTAGCAGAGGGAATTTATGTGGTTGGTTTTTCATTTCCGGTGGTGCCCAAAGGTCTGGCGCGTATCCGTACTCAGCTTTCAGCCGCTCACGAGTTACATCATCTAGATAAAGCCCTAGCTGCTTTTGATAAAGTAGGCCGTGAACTTGGTGTAATTTAAATAAGGATTGTTATGAAATCATTAGTCAAAGCAAAACGTGAGCCTGGTATTTGGTTGCAAGATGTTGAAATGCCTGAATATGGCGTGAATGATGTATTGATCAAAGTCGGGAAAACCGCCATTTGTGGTACAGACATTCACATTTACTCATGGGATGAATGGGCACAAGCGACTATTCCTGTACCTATGACTGTAGGTCATGAGTTTTATGGTGAAATTGTTGCGGTGGGACGTGAAGTACAAGGGCTTAAACCAGGATTGCGTGTGTCGGGAGAAGGGCACTTAACCTGTGGACATTGTCGTAACTGTCGTGCGGGTCGACGACATTTATGTCGTAACACGGAGGGAGTTGGTGTTAATCGTCCGGGATGTTTTGCTGAGTATTTAGCGATTCCTGCCACCAATGTCATGGTGCTGCCTGATAATATTACTGCAGAACAAGCCTCTATTCTTGACCCATTAGGTAATGCAACACATTGCGCCCTTGCGTTTAATGTGGTGGGTGAAGACGTACTAGTAACAGGAGCAGGCCCCATTGGAATCATGGCTGTTGCTATTTTGCGCCACATTGGTGCGCGACACATTGTAATTACCGATGTAAATGATTACCGTTTGGATTTAGCACGCAAGATGGGGGCAACTCGGGCTGTAAATATTAAACATCAATCCATTCAAGATGTGATGAATGAGTTAGGCATGAGCGAAGGGTTTGACGTTGGCTTGGAAATGTCAGGAAATCCTATGGCATTGAATGAAATGGTAAAAGCCATGAATCATGGGGGCCATATTGCATTATTAGGCATTCCTCCACAAGAAACCGCCATTGATTGGAATCATGTGATCTTCAAAGGACTCGTTATCAAAGGGATTTATGGACGTGAAATGTTTGAAACATGGTATAAAATGATCGCCATGTTACAAAGCGGGTTAGATATTTCGCCTGTTATTACACATCGTTTTCCCGTAGCAGATTACCAACAAGCATTTGAAATCATGTCGTCTGGTCAATCAGGTAAAGTGATTCTCGATTGGGAGTAATACAGGCTTTATGCTTGTTAATTATTTAAGTATGAGTTGTAGGAGCTAGAATGGCGCAGTATATTTTTACGATGAATCATGTGAGTAAAGTGGTTGATAATCAACGCTTTATTCTTAAAGACATTAATTTAAGTTTTTTCCCTGGTGCTAAAATAGGTGTGTTGGGTTTAAATGGCTCAGGAAAATCAACTTTATTACGTATTATGGCCGGAGTTGATACCCAATTTGAAGGGGAAGCTCGTCCTCAAGCAGGGATTAAAATAGGTTATTTGGCACAAGAACCAGAAATGGATTTGGATAAATCTGTGCGTGAGGTCGTTGAAGAAGCTGTTGTTGAAATGAAAGACAAACTAGCTAAATTCGATGAAATCAGTATGCGTTTTGCAGAGCCAATGAGCGATGATGAAATGAATGCGCTGCTCATTGAGCAAGGTGAGTTACAACATGATATTGAAGTCGGTGGTGGCTGGGATTTAGATCGTAAATTTGAAATTGCAGCAGATGCATTACGTCTACCGGATTGGGATGCCAATGTGGGGGTGTTGTCAGGAGGGGAGCGGCGTCGAGTTGCATTGTGTCGTTTG
>CAZNVR010000198.1:0-3366 GCA_964576655.1 uncultured Legionella sp.
CGGAACAAATATTAACCCAAATGCAACTAGATACATGTTTTAACCATGAGTTAACACCCAACAATGCAACCGCATTTAAAACACAACATAGACAGCACGACAACCAATTACTTGAAGAGCTGACTTCTGCCGTTATATTTGGAGAAGTGTATAAAAGTAAAAAAATTATAAAACAAATCATAAAACAAGGCATCGATCTAAATGAGCCTCAATTCGATGCAAATGGTTTTGAAATTACAATTGCATTTTATGCTGCAGAAAGAGGACATGCTGATATACTGTTAGCGCTTTATTCTAACGGTGCTGATTTAACGATAAATAGAAGCGATGGCACAATCAGGGCATACAAACGTCATAAAAACTCTTCATGCTTGTGGCATTAATGTCAATATAGGGTTATCCGATGGAACAACTCCAGCTTGCATCGCAGCAGAAAATAAACACTTTAATGTAATACGTGTTTTGTTTAAAATTAATTCAGATATAGCTTATTTAGCAGTTAAAAATAAAGAAACCAATTTGATTCTTGCGTTACATGAAGCCGGAATAAATTTAAATCACATCACCGATGATGGATCAGACGCACTACTAACCCATTATGCCGCTTGTTATGGACATGCTAACGTTATTCATACACTTCATGAATTAAAGGTAGACATAAATCAGAAAGATAGTCATGGATTCACTCCGATCCAAATTGCAGCACAAATGGGAAAAACAGAGGCCATTAAAGCTTTTTTTCAATGTGGTGTTGATTTAAATCAAGAAACCACCGACGGCTTAACACTTGTCCATCTAGCCACCTGTTTGGGACATTTTAATCTAATTAAGATGTTTCATGAATTAAAAATGAATCTAAATCAAGAAAGCAGTTTCGGATTTACACCCATCCAATTAGCTGCTCAATATAAACAAACAGAAGTGATTAAAGCACTTCATGAACATGGGGTTTCTTTAAATCAAACGACAAAAGAAGGTGGAGCATCTTTAGTTCATCTAGCAGCAGAAGAAGGCAATGCTGAAATCATTAAACTGCTTTATAAATATGGTGTTAATATGAATCAAGCAACTACAGATAAAGCGCAAGCAACACCTTTATGGTTAGCAGCGCAGCATAATCATATAGATGCATTTAAAATACTTCTAAGATGTAACAAGGTTAACTATCAAGCACCACCAAGCAAGATTAGCAAACAAGAGCTAACAAGTAATGCAACCGAAGAACAAATGAAAAAAATAGATATTTTTCTTTCATCAAAGCAACCTGTTGAAGATGATTTATATGACGTATTGCCGCATGAAATCGCCTATCTTTTAGGGCATGATGAAATTATTAATGCATTTAATCAATTTAACCAACGACCCACTCTTAAATTAAATTCTTTAGGCTTGTATCGTCATCAACCAGCCAACAATGAAAACGACCCAGGTGGAAACAATACGTTGAATATTGGAATGAAATAAATTCACATGATGAGGTTGGTTGGATATAAATCCAACCAACCATTTACACTTCTCGCGATGCACTTAACATCCAATGTGCTTTTTGATGAACAGCTACTCGTTCTGACAGTAAATTAACGGTGCCTTCATCATTGGCTTCTTGTGCCAATACCATGGCTTTATTTAAATCTTTGATAAGCGTTGAATTATCTATGGCTAATTCACTGACCATATCATTTGAACTTAAATCAGAATTTCCATCTTTAATTGTTTTTAATTCTTCAAACGCTTTAAACGTTGCCGGTGATTTATGCCCCATCATAATCATACGTTCTGCCACAGCATCAACAGCTTCTGCTAATTCGCGATATTGCGTTTCAAACAATTCATGCAAGGGTTTAAAGTGAGGCCCCTTTACATGCCAATGATAATTTTGTGTTTTAAGATACAACGCATAAGTATCTGCCATAATAATGGCTAATTTCTCCATTAGCTGACTCATTCACAACTCCTTGTGGTTAGTTCATCATTAAGTGTAGCACGCGATATACAGATCACATACAATGTTGATTTTCTAAATAAGGTGATTTTTCATAATGGATTGTTTGTACACAATTAATTCAAAAAATTTATTATCTTTGGACGACACTATAAAAAAAAACGCAACGTTATCCTTAGAATCAGGGCAAAGCATATTTTTCCCTGACTATTCATTTACCCTTACACCAGAAGAACACCCCTTACTCTCCGAACACATTCTTAAACCCAAACATAAAAACATCAGTTATGATATTACTAAACAAAAATTAGCAGGGCTTAGAACACCACATCAACCCGGCACTTTACCTGCAACTACACAAGCATTTATGCATCGTTTTGCACTATTTTCTAAAAACATGATTGACCAGGTTCTACCACAATATACCAGTGCTATACACTGGGGGAGAACAAGCTATCGTCCAGCAGAAATTAAAGGACGCGTTACGTCCAAACGCAAAGATGATACGCGCGTTCATGTGGATTCATTTGCAGCAACACCTGTGAATGGGTTAAGGATTTTGCGTGTTTTTTGTAACATCAATCCCAATAATGAACCACGCGTGTGGCACATAGGTGAGCCTTTTTCTCAGGTATTAAATCATTTTGCAGCAAGTATACCTGCTTATAATTTAATTCAAGCGAAATTACTTAAGCTTGTCAAAACCACGAAAACACTTCGCACAGCTTATGATCATTATATGCTTCATTTACATGATCAAATGAAACTTGACGATAATTATCAGGAAACGTTACGTAAACAGCGTGTTGATTTCCCCGCAAACAGCTCATGGATAGTATTTACCGATCACGTATCGCATGCAGCATTAAGTGGGCAATATTTACTAGAACAAACCTTTTATTTACCCTGTGATGCGATGCTAAACCCTGAACTGTCTCCATTAGAACAATGGAAGAACCGTGTTGGTATTTAAATATGGGTAAAAACATAACACAGAAAACATCAAGTCATCCAACTAAGCATTAGGACAAAGTATGCATACCCAAATAAAACTCTCACCAACAACATTAGAAGCATTAAAAAACACTCCCCTAGCTGAGAACATCACATCGTTATTAATCGATGTTAATGAGATATCAAACATGCTAAATAAACCGTCTGGGTTGATTGCGTTTTTTCTTCTCTTCCAACATCAATAACCACAGTTTATTTTCAAGGTCAATTTCACATCAATAAACCCTTTCAACAAAAAATACCTGAAGAGACTGACAATAGCACTTTTAAAAAACATCGTTAATCGATATAAAAAAACCCGCTTTTCAGCGGGTTTTTAAGAAAGCATAAACAGCAATTACATCATGCCGCCCATACCACCCATGCCACCCATACCGCCCATACCACCAGCGTCAGGAGCATCATCTTTC
>CAZNVR010000199.1:0-3342 GCA_964576655.1 uncultured Legionella sp.
AATTTGATATTCTTTATAACGAAGGGATTTCACGAGAAAGTGAAATCATTAACTTAGCCACTCAATTAGGTTTTATTGAAAAATCAGGTGCTTGGTATAGTTATAATCAAGAAAAAATTGGACAAGGCAAAGAAAATGTTCGTGCTTATTTAAAAGAGCATCAAGATATTTGTCAATTATTAGAACAAAAAATTAGAGCAGAACTTTTGATTAAAAAAGTAGCTGTCTCTGATGACGTTGTTGATTTGGTTAATGACTAAAGCGTATGTGGATGCCGTGCGCCTGCTAGCCAGGCGCGAACACGGCGCGTATGAACTTGAGCAAAAATTATTACAAAAAAAGCATTCGGTTTTAGACATTAAGCACGCAATTGATGAATGCCAACGTCTTGAACTACAAAGTGACTTGCGCTTTGTAGAAAGCATGTGCAGGACTCGTATTCGACAGGGTCATGGACCCGCTAGAATTTATCATGATTTAAAACAGGTTCGAATTGATCCTGATTTAATTGCCCAAGTGTTGGAAGAAGAGCGTGATAACTGGATAAGTTATGCACGAGACGTTTGGTTAAAAAAATATGGCGAACAAGAGAATGTTTCGTTTGCTGACACTCAAAAACAAAAACAATTTTTGCTTTATCGCGGGTTTTCAATGGCGACCATACAAATGGTATTTAAAGACATATCAGTTAATAAATAATTTTTTTCCCATCTTTACTGATATCAATGAATTTTAAGAGAAATTACATATGAATAGTTCAGAAATAAGACAATCCTTTTTTGATTATTTTATAGCTAAAGGTCATCAACATGTACCTAGTAGCTCATTAGTTCCCAATAATGATCCTACGTTGTTATTCACTAATGCAGGTATGGTGCAATTTAAAGATACCTTTCTAGGTACGGAACCCAGGGCTTATACTAGAGCTGTGAGTGCTCAGCGTTGTGTGCGTGCGGGTGGTAAACATAATGATTTAGAAAATGTAGGTTATACCGCTCGTCATCATACTTTTTTTGAAATGTTGGGTAATTTTAGTTTTGGTGATTATTTTAAACGCGAAGCCATTGCTTATGCATGGGGATTTTTAACACAGGTGTTGAATTTGCCTGTGGAGCGATTATGGGTCACGGTATTTGAAGACGATGATGAAGCAGCTGACATTTGGTTAAATGAAATGGGTGTTTCACCTCAGCGTTTTTCACGTTGTGGTGCTGCGGATAATTTTTGGTCCATGGGGGATACAGGCCCTTGTGGTCCATGCACAGAAATTTTTTATGATCATGGACCTGACATAGCGGGTGGTCCTCCAGGCAGTCCCACTGCTGATGGCGATCGCTATATTGAAGTGTGGAATTTGGTGTTCATGCAGTTTAATCGTGATAAAGACGGTGTATTGCATCCATTACCTAAACCCTCTGTTGATACAGGAATGGGGCTTGAGCGAATTGCTGCAGTGGTACAACATGTGCACAATAATTATCAAATCGATAGTTTTCAGCATTTAATTCGTGCTATTGGCGAGCTAGGACATCAGTTGGATCTGGAGCATCCATCATTAAAAGTCATTGCTGATCATATCAGAGCATGTTCATTTTTGATTTCAGATGGGGTATTGCCTAGCAATGAAGGCCGAGGTTATGTGTTGCGTCGTATTATTCGACGTGCAGTACGTCATGGTAATAAATTAGGCCTTCCCACCGCTTTTTTTAGCAGATTAGTTGCGCCACTTGCAGTGGTGATGGGTGAGGCTTATCCCGAGTTGGTTGAGCATCAATCGCAAATCATACGTGTTTTAGAACAAGAGGAAAATCAATTCTCTCGTACTTTAGAGCAAGGGCTTCGTTTATTGCAAGATGAACTTCATACGTTAGATGGTAATGAAATTCCAGGGCATGTTGCTTTTAAACTCTATGATACCTATGGTTTTCCTGTGGATTTAACAGCAGATATTGCACGTGAACAGGGTATGCACTTGGATATGGACGGATTTAATCAATGCATGCAACAACAACGTGAGCAATCGCAATCGGCTAGCCAGTTTCAAGTTGATTATTCTGTATCTGTTCAATTAGACGGTGTTAATTCAACATTCCAAGGCTATGAACAAGACGTGTTTGCTAGTCATATTGTTGCCATCATTGAAAATGGCGTTCATGTACAACATTTAACTACCGGTAGAAGTGCTGCAATTATTTTGCAAGATACGCCGTTTTATGCAGAAAGTGGTGGTCAAATAGGAGATAAAGGTTTTATTACGGCAAAGGACAATGTGTTTCGAGTTGATGATACTCAACGTCAAGGGCATGCCATTATTCATTACGGAGAGTTGATTGAAGGGGGCTTTGAACTTAATCAAGCGGTTAATGCACATGTTGATAAAGAAAGACGGGCATCTATTCGTTTAAATCATTCAGCAACACACTTATTGCATGCAGCGTTAAAACAGGTGGTTGGAGCGCATGTACAACAAAAAGGATCATTAGTCGATGGTGATCGTGCTCGTTTTGATTTTTCACATACAGAAGCAGTGACGCCTTTGCAGCTTCAACAAATTGAAGCCTTGGTTAATGATAACATTCGTGAAAATGTTGAGATTCAAACAACATTGATGAATATTGAAGACGCTAAAAAAAGTGGAGCGGTTGCGTTATTTGGTGAAAAATACGGTGATGCGGTTAGAGTATTATCCATGGGTGATTTTTCTAAAGAATTATGTGGTGGCACCCATGCTAAGCGAACCGGTGACATTGGCTTATTTAAAATCATTGCAGAATATGGCATTGCTAGTGGTGTACGACGTATTGAACTCATGACAGGAAGACATGCTTTATTATGGGTTAATCAACAGTTGAATCAATTAAGCGAGATAGCCGCGAAGTTAAAAGCTACACCTGCTAATGCAATAGATAAGCTCACACAATATGTATTCGATGCAAAGCAAACAGAAAAAGAGTTAGCACAATTACAACAACAATTAACGGTACAATCAGGACGCGCATTGGTTGATGAGGCACAAAAAATAGGTGAGGTTAATCTATTGGTTAAACGTCTTGATAACCTTGACCCACAGGGTTTAAGAGCCATGCTTGATCAATTAAAATCATCCATGGATGATTTTGTTATTGTGTTATTTGCTGTCTCAGACAATAAACTGAGTGTGGTTGCTGGAGTAAATAAGTCCATTCTCGGAACCGTGCCTAATGCTGGTGCATTTGTTCGTCATTTATGTGGTAAAGGTGGTGGACGCGATGACATGGCTCAAGGCGGAGGTGATGTGCCTGTTGATTTAGAACAAAAAATTGCACAGATAGCCGATATGGTTAGAGGTTAACGTTGTTTTAA
>CAZNVR010000200.1:0-3325 GCA_964576655.1 uncultured Legionella sp.
TGAGCAAATTGTAATTCACGTGATGCAAGAGCATGGGGCATTTCATATTCACGTTGTAATTCAATAGGTATAAATGCTGATAATTTGGTTTTTTGAGGTAAACATTGGTCTGTTAAACCACTGACCCACACACTATCAAACGTACAACCGGATGCTTCTAATAACCCGAGTATTCGAATAGGTGTAGTGGGTTTACGTGTTTGAAAAATCGTTGTTTTAGCCAGATTATTTATAGCGGATAGTGCCACGTTTTTATTCATAACGGGATAGAGCAGGGTTAACTGTAAAAACTCATCAAATAGCCCTAAAAATCGTTGAAAACATTGAAAGGTTGATGAGTTGAGAGGGTATTCTCCAGGAAAACCTATGGATGTTAGGCGAGCTTTAAAATGAAGGACCCATTCATTAGGTGTTGCCTTTTCTGGAAATGTATTTATATTGCCTAATAATTTTAATAATTTAGGCGCGTTATTCAGATCGTGTACTAGTCGTTCAAATGGAATGTTTGTTTCTTGTAGCAATTTACTATGGTGCATAATCTGGGCGCGTGCTAAAAACTCAGATTTAGCGCCGGTTAAGTAAGGTGAGTGTAACAACAATCGTGTTTGATGGTTGCTTAATGTATTTAACTCAAGTCCTAACCAAGTTAAAGCATGGGTGACTAACGGGTAATCTGTTAGAGGTTTACCTAAAGATATATTAAACGTCTCTTGGGGAATATTGCGTTGTAAAAGACGCTGTAACGAGTGATATTCTCCTTGTAAATCAGGGATGACCACACCAATGCGTTTGTCTCCTAAATGAAGTCGGTGGTGCAACCAATCAATCATTTGTGCATATTCGTCTTGTTTATCAATCGCTGCATAACACGTTGTTGAAGCAGGTTTTACCGCTAAATCATAATAAAATTGTTGGCACCCATTTGCATCGAATTGCTGTTGTAATGCTTGTTGTTGTGGAGTGTATGCATCAAAACAGACCCAAACAACGGCTTTGGCGCTAAAAACATCGTGATATTTTAAAAGATAGGGAACTAATTGTTCTTTAGTAATTGCAGTATATTGGATTAATAGTTGTTTAAATTGTTTTTGCCATAATTGAAATTGATGTGTTTGAGGCGTATGTAAAAACGCAGGATTGTCCATGTCAATTAACCAGTGTTCGCAGCGCGTCCAGGCGTCTTGGATTTCATGTAATAACCCTTCATTGCAAGGGTATTGATCTTGATGACTAATAATGGTTTGCCAAAGATGGGTTTGTTGAATAGGACTAAGTACAACAGGATGGGTAACATGAGGATGCAGATATCGAAGTGTATTATACATGTGATGTAAAAATGCCTGATAAGGCTGACACAACGGTTTATCTTCTAGCTGTGAGGGTTGTTGTTGAAAATAATCTTGTAATAATTGATTACTTAAGCGATTGTTGGGCGTAATGATAATGGCCCCTGATTTCATGTAATTAAACAAATCGTTTGGTGTTTTGATCATGGGTTATATTCTAAATTTAATGAGTGAATGCACAGCTTAAGTCTAACATAGTTGGAATTAATTTTATGTCATTATGCTGTGGGTTTCAGGGCAACAGCATAATTTGTTCGGTATGCTTGCGTACCATTGTTTTGCCCTGAGGACCTGGAGCGTAGTCGCATCAATGTTAGTAATTATAATAATATGGATTGTTGTGTCGATAATAGTAGTTTCTTCTATCCTGATGTTGCCCTATTTGATTGCCTACTAACGCACCCACTCCACCGCCAATCAAAGCCCCCGTTCCGCCGCCTACGGCATAACCAACACCGGCCCCGGTTAATCCCCCGGCTGTTGTTCCAACTTGAGTATTTGTACATGCAGTAATTGATAAAATAACAAAAGCTGAACAAGTTAGTTTAACAAGATGATGTTTCATCATAAACTCCTTTTTATAATACCACTCCTCTTCATTATAGCCTAAAACCCCTGCTTTGTTTATTTATTAACCATATTGCGGGCGATTTCCTTGATGATTTTATCCGGGCTTAGTATAAGACTTGTTAAAACAGATCTCTCACAGTAGTATTAATATATAAATTGATTTGTTACTGTTGAGGCCAACATGTTTCGAGGGAGTATCGTTGCACTGGTTACACCGCTGCTTGATGATCGTGTCGATGTGGATCGTTTACGCGAGTTAGTTGAGTTTCATATTGATGCGGGAACGCATGCAATTGTTGCTGCAGGAACCACCGGCGAGTCAGGAACCCTTAGTAAAGAAGAAAAACTGTTAATCATTAAAACGGTGGTTGACCAGGTTCGCGAACGTATTCCTGTAATTGCAGGAACTGCGGCGAATGGAACAAAAGCGTGTATTGAACTCACTCAGCAAGCCATGGCATATGGTGCACATGCAGCGTTAATCATGACGCCTGCATATATTAAACCCACACAAGAAGGGTTGTATCAACATTATTCACAGATCGCTCATGCCGCAGCTATTCCCATTATTCTTTATAACGTACCTGGTCGAACAGGGTGTGACCTATTGCCTGAAACCGTGGCTCGATTAGCGCATATTTCAAACATCGTCGGTATTAAAGAAGCAACAGGGCAAATGCCACGTTTGCAACACATTTTAAGAGAATGTGAAGGGCGTATGGATGTGTATAGTGGTGATGATCCAACGGCTGCATCTTGGTTGCTGGCAGGAGCTAAAGGGGTTATTTCTGTGACTGCAAACGTTGCTGCATCGTATATGGCAAAAATGTGTGATGCTGCTATTGATCATGAAAATGCAGTGTGTTTACGTATACAAGAACAGCTTATGCCTTTACACCGTTTAATGTTTGTTGAGTCAAATCCCATTCCGGTTAAATGGGCTATGCACCGTATGGGGTTAATGAACGATGAAATTCGTCCCCCCATGACCCGCTTGTCTGTTGAGTATCGTGCTGAACTAGAACAGGCCTTACGTTCTTTATCATTAATATAGGTGTCGTTGTGAATGTTGTAAAAAAAATAATTTTTATGGTTATGTCAATTTCGTTGGTTGCTTGCTCATCGTTTTATGCTAGCAATGCTGAAAAGGGGTATTTAAAAAGTCGTAATGGTATTAAGCTCGTGGTTCCAAAGCCATTGACTTCAGCCAATATGGGTTATTTTTATAATTTACCCGAACAAAATCAGGATGCACGAGCGAGTATCAAGCCTCCGACTGTATAATAAGGACGTCTTACATGTCAGTCAGAACGGATGAACTAACAGTTATACAGGAATTATCAAAACGCATTATTGATGCACAACGTAACATTCGTATTCTTGATCAGGTCAAATGGGATTACACGATC
>CAZNVR010000201.1:0-3199 GCA_964576655.1 uncultured Legionella sp.
ATTTGTTACTCGTGCTTCTGATCAAGGTCCTACGGCCGGGCAATTTGATAATACGCAAGTGATGAATGAAATGCTGGCGTTACGAGATGAAACAGCGAAACTATTAGGTTTTAAACATTACGCTGAATTATCTCTTGCTACGAAAATGGCCAACTCCCCGCAAGATGTTTTAAATTTTTTAACAGATTTAAGTCAGCGTGCGCATGCTCAAGCCGAAACGGAATTTAAAGATTTACAGATATTTGCAGACGAAATAGGTTTTAATGGTAAATTAGCACCTTGGGATATTGCATATTTGTCTGAGAAAAAAATGCAGGCACATTATGCAATTTCGCAAGAAGAGTTACGTCCTTTTTTCCCTATTTATCGAGTCATGAGTGGCATGTTTAATATCATCCATACCTTATTCGGCATGACGCTTGAGGAAGTGTTCGAGGTTGATAAATGGCATGCAGATGTTACTTGCTATCGAGTATCTGATTCGAATCAAATTATACGTGGTTATATCTATGTCGATTTATATGCTCGTCCTCATAAAAGAGGTGGAGCATGGATGGATGCTTGTCAAAGCAGGCGTAAATTAGCGAGTGGTGAAATACAATTACCTATTGCAACGGTAACGTGCAATTTTGCAAAAGCGATAGCTAAAAAACCTGCCACATTATCTCATGATGAAGTCGTTACGTTATTTCATGAGTTTGGTCATGCACTCCATCATGTTCTCACTCAAGTTGATTATTTAAGTGCATCAGGCATTCATGGTGTTGAGTGGGATGCTGTTGAATTACCTAGCCAGTTTTTTGAAAATTGGTGCTGGGATGCTCGTGCGTTGCAATTATTAACATCACATGTTGATACAGGGATACCTTTATCTGATGAGTTATTTAATAAATTATTAACGGTAAAAAATTTCCAATCTGGCATGGCGATGATGCGACAATTAGAGTTTTCGCTATTCGATTTTAGAATACATCAAGAATATAACGAAGCAACACCTGATTTTATTTCTTTTATTTTAAACGATGTACGTCAGCAAACTACAGTTGTGCCGATTGATCCATGTAATCGTTTTCAACATAGCTTTAGCCATATATTTGGTGGCGGTTATGCTGCTGGCTACTATAGTTACAAATGGGCTGAAGTTTTATCAAGCGATGCATTTGCCAGATTTGAAGAAGAGGGAGTGTTTAATCCTGCAATAGGTCGTGAGTTTTTAAAATGCATTCTTGAAGTAGGTGGTTCATGTGATGCCGTGGATGCTTATGTTGCTTTTCGTGGGCGAGAGGCAACAGTGGATGCGCTATTAAAACACAATGGCATACAAGCATGACTACATTATACGATATACCCATTACAACGATAAGTGGGGAAGACACAACGCTTAAATCGTTTGAGGGACGAGTTTTATTGATTGTGAATGTAGCTAGTCGTTGTGGTTTTACCCCACAATATGCTGAATTAGAACAGTTATACCGCACTTATGAGTCACGCGGTTTAACTGTTTTAGGCTTTCCATGTGATCAATTTCTACATCAAGAACCAGGAAGCAGTGAACAAGCAAAATCCTTTGCTGAAAGCTGCTTTCACGTGACATTTCCTATGTATGCGAAAATTCACGTAAACGGAGCTATGCGCGCGCCCTTATATCATTACTTAGCTACGCACATTAAAAAACGTCCTTTAAAACTTATTCCCTGGAATTTTTCTAAAATACTTGTTGATGCACAAGGCCAAGTTTTATGCCGATATTTGCCTACCACATCGTTTAAAACGATAAAAAAACAATTGGATAAATTAATTTAATGCCTTTACAGCAGTTGATCATTTTGTGCTATAATTAAAGTGTACAAAAGGGGGCGACCTGGTTTCGACGTGGGTTGCGAAACCCGAAGTGCATGCCGAGAATGAGAAATCTCGTAAAACGACTCAACTAAACATAAATGCAAACGATGAAAACTTTGCTGGAGAAGCTATCGCTGCGTAAGTAGTGAAAGCCAACCACACCGTGCGCTGCCATAAAACCAGCGCCCCGTTGCCCACACCTGCTTATAGGCAGTGGAGTCTTCGGTCATAGGAGATAAGCTAGTGATCTGATATGTCCCGTGCCAGATTGCGAAACTCAGGGAATCGCTATGCACCATCCTGCCAGTCGGAGGGTTCATGGTTAAACACAATTGACCAGGCTATGCATGTAGAGCTGACGGCAGAGGATTTGCGGACGCGGGTTCGATTCCCGCCGCCTCCACCACTTAAGTTGTTGATTTTAAATTATTTTTCTCTGTTATTTCACTGTAGGGTTCCCAAAGGGTTTATTTCAAATTATTTAGGGGTCTTTTGCAATTACTACTGAGGTAATTTATGAGTATTGATGTCTCTAATTTTATAACCTCGTTGCTTGCGGGAACAGGAGCCAATCTCACGTCTGAGGTGACAGCGATTATCATTAAAAAATTATTTAATTTAAAACCTAAACTAAAACAAAATTTCACAAATTCGTCTTGTCCTGAAGAATTTCAAAAGACCTTCAATGAACTAATTGCTGGGCTTCAAGTATTGGCAGGGACAGGTGAAATATCAATCAATCAGGCAGTGATTTCCTCGTTAAGTGGCGCTCGATTCGATCACCAAGAAGGGAAAATTTATATCGGTGGAACACAAGTGATTGCTCCAACTATTCAGAGTGGCGGGACTGATCGAGGACAAACAACTGTAGGGGAAAATACTGAACTTCGATCTTCTGGAACAAGTATTAAAACAGGTTATGGTGCTTCTATTGTTATTTCAGGTAATGCGAAAATTGTGCAAAATTAAGTACGATATTCAGATATCATCCTTGCACCAATAAGGTATCTATTCGCTCCACGATAATTATGGAGCGATGGTTCATTTTGAAATGACATCGGTTCCGAGTTAGCTTCTTAATGGACTGTTATCACTAATTCTGTTTTCCAACCCTCTTCACGGCTTTTTCTAACATGCACCAAGCATCGATACAGCTCAGCAAACTCATCAACTGCAACGAATAGACGATCCCGTTCTTTAGTAAATTCTTCCCAGTTACGAATTTTTGGCAAAATGACGGGTGCTGGTATTTTTATGTTGATGCACCAGCAAGTTAGCTCATTTTCAATTAAACTAATTAAATTGTTATAAATTTCATTCAGCTCGGTTAAATGCTTGTGAACTTCAGTGAGCAGAC
>CAZNVR010000202.1:0-3186 GCA_964576655.1 uncultured Legionella sp.
CAATGGCGCACCATGAGCTTCTTCACTACCAGCAACAGCTGAACCATAGCCAATCGTTGTTTTACAAATAATTAATGTAGGTTTTTGATGCTCATTTCGTGCCTCAATAATGGCATGTTCAATTGCAGTAAAATCATGACCATCAATTTGTTCAACGACATGCCATCCATACGCTCTAAATCGTGCCGCAGTGTCGTCGGTAAACCATGAGTCAACTTGACCATCAATGGAAATCCCATTGTCATCATAAAACACAATCAATTTGCCTAAGCCCAATGTTCCTGCTAATGAACAGACTTCGTGAGAGATCCCTTCCATTAAACATCCATCACCAACAAATGCATACGTGTAATGGTCGATAATCGTACGATGATTATCATTGAATTCAGTGGCTAATTTTTTTTCAGCTAGCGCCATGCCAACTGCATTTGCCAAACCTTGTCCGAGTGGCCATGTTGTGGTTTCAACACCTGGAGTATCAGTGCATTCAGGATGGCCTGGTGTTTTAGAGTGTAATTGACGAAAATCTTTAATGTCCTGAATAGTAAGATCATAACCTGTTAAATGCAAAAGCGAATACAGAAGCATTGAACCATGACCGTTGGATAAAACAAATCGATCCCGATTAAACCATTTTGGATTTTTGGGATTGTGTTTAAGAAATTTTTGCCATAAAACGGTTGCAATATCAGCCATACCCAAAGGCATCCCTGGGTGTCCTGATTGAGCTTTCTCAACGGCGTCAACACTCAAAAAACGAACAGCATGTGCTAACGTTTTGCAAGAATTCATGAAATATTCCGAATTAACGATAAGGCGCCTATTGTCTCTCAGAAGCGCGTCTTGGGCAAGGATGCTGAATTAAACGTTCGGGACGTGAGTGGAAATTTACTTTTTGTGCATTTAATAGTACAATCGTATTTAGTCTACGGATCAGTTGAACAATATGGCAAAAGACTCTATTAAATTGAAGCGGCAACGAAGTTTCGATATGTTTCTTTTAAACGATTCTTCTGAGCAATTGGCACCTATAGATTCTGCTGACATATTAGCCAAACAACCGTTAGAAAAACAACAGGCTTATTTTAAACTCTGGGTTGAAGAGGAAGTTTCTCAACAGTTAAAATACAATGCCTTACGCGCACTACTTGTTCAAGAATTAACTCCTCCTGTTAAACTCAACAAGCTAGCTATAGACGAGCTGGTTAAAAAAGCGTTGAACTTATCACAAATTTTATTAACCAAATATGATTTATATATCAATGAACATGCAAGTTTTTTAACGAAATCAGCACTTCAATCTCACATCGATTCATATACACATTATTTAAACAATACCATTCCTTTTACTGCGCCTGACGTTAAGAAAACCTGGTTTGAACTCACTCAGGAATGGTTGTTTGCTGAATTTACTACAGAACGAATGAATCCTCGTCGCTTGTATGTATTAAGAGAACGTCGTTTTTTAGTTTTATTAGCTCCTTTTATAAAAGATTTTGCCCATTATAGCTCATGGATTCTTTGGGCTGATGGATATGTACTGCCTTGTTTAACGTATCTTAATACAGCGTTTTTTTTACCAAGATTGATATTTAATCTGATGACGCTCTTTGATAATGTGTTTTATGAAAACAAAATGAAATCTGAGGCAAAAAAACTGGATTCATGGACTCGGTTTAAAGCGCAATGGAGTCGCCTCTGGCCTCAAATTATGAATGATGTGGCATGGGTTCTTGGTGGCATTGCAATGTGTATGTGCTTATGTGCATCGTTCTCGCCATTTTCAATCTATGTTTCTGTGTTTATGCAATTTTATGATGTGGTTATTGCGAGTGTGCGTCTTGGTATAGATTTAAATCGATTACATAAGTTGACGGAGCAATACAATAAAAATTTAATTTTTGATGACAATAATGAACCTGATGAATTGTATGTCTCTTATTACCGTCATTTAGAGGCAAGTATTCGTCGTGAAAAAAGTTTATTAATTCTCGCTTTGATAAATGCTGCTTTTATTTGTTTGGCTATTTGTCTATCTTTACCCTTTATGGTGGCAATTTATCCAGCATTTCCTGTGATAGGAGCGGCTATTGCAATTGCAATGACGATTATTAATTTTCAAACGCGTAGTGCTTTAAATACCCCAGTTAACCTTAATGTAGAAGAATTGCTTAAGCAGCGCGTATTGGATGCTTCATCAAGCCCATCAAGCCCATCAACGCCTGAAGAATCTTCTTCACATCGTACAACGCCCACGTCTTTTTTTTCTCCTCGAAGCAAATCCCCATTGAATCAATACCCCGTGACACCTCATTCTCCTTCTTTGAGGACACGTTCTCAGTCATATCACGACATTAAAACGGTTAACTCCCCATCCCCAAGCAGTGTGGTGTCTCGTAGTATGGATGATATGGATGCTTATTACATGATGGGAGTTAAACCCCTTAGTTAATGATATACTCAATGCATATATGATTAACGAGACCACTACATGATTACAGTATCCTTACCTGATTTTACTCATATTGATCTTTCTACTTTTGTAAATCGCTTAGATGAGATGTTATCCAATAACGTAAAAACTATAGATAAGCTATTGTCTACACACCAAGTATTTACTTGGGATAATCTGATGACGCCATTAGATGATCTCGATGATGAGCTGGAAAAATTTTGGTCGCCTTTATCGCACTTACATGCAGTCATGAATTCACCTGCTTTGCGTGATTGTTATGAAGCATGCTTGCCTAAGCTGTCAGCTTATGAAACAGCGCTAGGACATAATCAAGCGTTATATGAAGCGATAAAATCTATTGATCAAACGGTGCTTAATGCCACACAAATTAAAATAATTCATGATATGTTGTTGGATTTCTCATTGTCAGGAATTGCTTTATCAGCGACAAAAAAAGTACGATTTGAAACCATCTCATCAAGGTTATCAGATTTATCCAATCAATTTGAAAATAATATTTTGGATTCTGTTCAAGCCTATCAATTACATATTACCGATGCAAAACGCCTGGAAGGTTTGCCTGAACATGCATTACATAATGCTCGAGACGTTGCTGAGGCCAAAGGTTTGCAAGGCTGGATACTGACATTAGAATACCCATGTTACCAGGCTGTTGTTACCTACGCTAAAGACAGATCACTTCGAGAAGAATTATATAAAGCATTTGTTAC
>CAZNVR010000203.1:0-3120 GCA_964576655.1 uncultured Legionella sp.
TTCAAATTCAATCCGTTTTAAAGGATAAATGTCCTCTTTTGTAAATAGATTTTTTTTTGTCGAATCATAGCCATAGCCTAAATACGGGCTATGACTTGTATTTGCGGTAGTGATTAAATGGTGTAATTTTTTTTCTAGATATTTTCGCGATACGCAATATGCTAGCGCTTTATAAATGCCTGCATGATGACCAAGATGAATGGGGCTGCATTTAGAACCTAATAAACGCACTAGCTTTTTACCCATGAATTTATATCTTTTACGTAGAGAAGGGCATTCAGGCATGACATCATAGGCAAAAACATCAATAAATATTCCCTGTAAATAAGATTCGTTGCCTTGCTCATGTTTTTCAATAAAGCGGCTATTTAAATCTCTAATTTTTAAGGGAGCGGCTAAATTAAAATAGCCAGGATCCGTGTGTGCAGTTTGAATACGCATGTGGGCTGGGAGTTCAAAAGGTGCTACGCGGAGAAAAGCGTTAAAGCTTGCGCGTGGCATGGCAATGTCAATATCATCATCCCAAGGGATAAATCCTTGATGCCTTATCGCACCGAGTAATGTACCGCGATCCAGCCAATAGTCTAAACCATGCTTAATGCAAATTTGATCGATGACCTCAAGCATCTCAAGCATTTTAAGTTGTGCTTGACGTAGGCGCCCATCACCGAGAATACTACGGTCTAAATGGATGTTATTGTATTTGTTTGAGCCGGCCATGGATTGATGCTCTTGGGTGTTGATGATGTATTATATCAAATTTTCATTCATCCTTGCATGTCGTTTAATCTGGTCAAAAATAACTATTGATACAATAGAGGCGTAATCTGTTTTTTTCATTTAAGTCGTTCTTAATCCGTGCCACCATTATACTTGTGTTATAATTAGTCAGTATTGATAAATAAGCAATAAAAAACATATGATCTTAAGCAAAAAGAGCGCGCGTTTATGCCAATTTTGAACCTAAATACATGCTACGCACAACAACCTAAGGTGCTAACAATAACAGCGCCAGAAAGCCTTCCTGCTAAATGGCTAACCGACTTTTATGAACTGTTAGCGGTTCAATTGAAACTCGATGATGATAAGACGACACATGAGGTCTTTAATTACCGGACAAATCAAGTGGATTTGTTGACAAAAAAAGAGATTTTTTTTAAAGAATTAAATCGACACGCAGGGGAAAATTCAGGTTACTCTGAAAAATCGCAACTACTGGGGTCATTAACCACGTTGTACGCTATTTTTACGCATCCTAAAACAAGCAATGAACAAAAGAACCTCATTGCCTTAAGGATATCAGAAGATGTGAACCAATGCTCACCTGGGTTCCATGATCGCGTGAATTACGTCATTCTCCTCTTCAATATGCCACAAAATCTTGCCCAATTAGTGGCCCAGGCACGTTTTAAACTTGCGGATAGGATAGCGGGTATCTTGGCTTCAACGAGCGCTCAAGGTGTTCATGTTCACAACCGCGTGATTCAGGTTGCCCATGAAGCAGGTTTTGGGGTCTGGCCTATTAATACGAATGACCTCTATTATCGCACTGGAAGCAGCAACCTTTCTAATGAAGATATTAACCAAATATTACAAACAGGATTTAACAATCACTTTCAATTATTTGCCCTATTGAATGCACTGTGTGAGCAAATAGAAGCCTTGATTGCAGTCCATGGATACCAAGGCAAACGCGGATTGGGCTCTGTGTATGAACAAAAAGTTTATGAAAAATTTTGTGAATACTGCAACCGCTTTATTCCCAGCGAAATGGGAGAATTATTAGACATAGATACAACATCGGGCAACGTAATCGACCTTAATTGGCGACATGTCAAACGAGCGTTGCTGCAACAATTAATAGATGAGGACTATATCAGTCTCTCTCAAGAAGATGCTTCATCTTTATTAAACGAAGATGCAACAACCCTCATGCCATTGATTTCGAACCATTATGAGATGGCCGCATGTTTGCAATTTTTTAGTGTTTGGAGTCTAGAAAGAAAATCGGCCTTGGTGCTTGCTTATCTACAGAACAAATCGCCCTCTTCGCAAAAAGACATATTAACGATTCTCAATAACGAGGCCCCTCAATTAACGGCTCAATTGAAAACAGAACCCCATTTGCAAGCGGTGCATTTTGAGATAGCCATTGCCGATAAAGATGTAGCAGCTGTGCGAGGGTATGTAGAGCAAGGGGAAGATATCAATGCAGCCCTTCAGGTTTTGTTTAACGAAGAACACAAAAGAGACACCCTCTATTGGTTACATAAGCAGCCGGTACTCTTGCAAAAGCTCACAGCAACGGGCGTGAATACCGTCATTGGTCAGGGCAAATATCAAGGTAAAACGGTTGCAGAGACCTTGCTCAGTACCAGGAAAGGCCGTCAGTTGGTATTGGAGAATAACACGTTACAAACCCTGCTTTCTGAGACCACTATAGCCAATACACTGTCTGAGCGTCTGCAACAGGCACAAGCTGAAAGAAATACCGCGAATACAGCAGTGGGATTCTTCAAGAAATTCGAGCCCCTGACTATTCAATTGGTGCAATCTATCGTTTATGGCGACCTCAAAAAAGCAGAAGACTTACTTAAAGCCAATCCCCACTTATTAAGGACACTCTTCACAGAAAAAGTCACGGTCACAGATTATTCAAGACGTAAGGTCAAGCAGACGGCATTTGGGGCAGCACTTTGTGCCATGGATGATGAGATGTGCGAGATGTTAGCCAATTACATGACCCTTGATGAAATGAACGACCAGTACCAAACCATTTTTCCAGAAGGACATGAGGCCTATTATCAAACACAAACCGCGTTCGATTTCACTCAAATAATTGATACGATTAGCAACAGCAACAATGCTGATGTAGAAAAAGCGCGTTCTCTTGAGTTACCTAACAACACACTACTCTGGGTATCACTTGAGCAATTTAGGGCGGACTTCACTCAACGGTCACATGAGGAATGCGTGTTTAACCCCTTGCATATCATCAAGGCATTTGTGCTTTATGACGAGAAATATAATAACTGGACTTGGAATCAACGAATTTTATTTTGGCAACAAGTGATAGGTTATGTACAGCGCTTCCTGCCGGCCAATATCGCGATGGACTTC
>CAZNVR010000204.1:0-3074 GCA_964576655.1 uncultured Legionella sp.
GTTCGACAAGGATTAACGTTTAAACAACGTATTGACAACTCAATCAATCAAAATATCACTGAATATTTACAAGAAGAAATACGTGTTTTTCCTTCTCGTGAAGAAGTAAATGATTTTTTTAATGACATCGATGAGATAACATTAAAATCTGAACGTCTTGCAGCTCATGTTAACCAACTTCTGGTCTTAAATGAAAGCCATTAAACAATTATTACGTCTTCTGCAAATTAATCATATCTTAGCTAGAAATGGATTGGATCAAGTGATTGTTTCTCTACACTTATTCACACCTTTTCGTTTTATCGTTTATTTTAATCCTTGGAATTGGTTAAGAAAAAAACCTCTAACACGAGGAGAGGCTATACGCAAAACCCTAGAGGAACTAGGACCTTTATTCATCAAATTTGGCCAAGCACTATCAACGCGTCCTGATATTGTTCCAATAGATATCGCAACAGAATTATCTAAATTACAAGACAATGTCCCTCCTTTTCCTAGTGAGCAGGCTTTAGCTATTTTTGCCGCTACGTTTAAACAATCAGCGTTTGAAGTGTTTGCATATTTTGACCCCTTGCCGCTTGCCTCTGCTTCCATGGCTCAAGTGCATGCAGCTACCCTTAAAAATGGTGCTGATGTTGTGGTTAAAATACTTAGACCAAACATGCATAAAATCATTAATCAGGATATTAGTATTTTAAAAACCATCGCACATTTGGCTGATAAATATTGGCCTGAAACAAAGCGATTAAAACCTCGTGAAATTGTTGCGGAATTTGAACACAATTTAATTGATGAGCTGGATTTACAACGAGAAGCGGCTAATGCAAGCCAACTACGCAGAAATTTTCACAACTCCCCTCTTTTGTATATTCCAAACATTCACTGGGATTATGTGCGTGAAAATATTCTGGTAATGGAGCGCATTTATGGCATTCCTGTGGCAGATATAAACACCTTAAATGACAAAGGCATTAACATAAAAAAATTAGCTGTACGTGGAACTGAAATTTTTTTCACACAAGTTTTTCGTGATTGTTTTTTTCATGCCGATATGCATCCTGGAAATATTTTTGTATCTCCCAATCATCCAGAAGATCCTCAATACCTTTGTGTTGATTTTGGAATTATTGGCACATTAAACGAACATGATAAACGTTATTTAGCAGAAAATTTAATGGCTTTTTTTAATAGGGATTATCGTCGCATTGCACAATTACATGTAGAATCAGGTTGGGTTGCTCGAACAACGCGTGTTGAAGATTTTGAAAGTGCTATTCGTACGGTATGCGAACCTATTTTTGGCCGTCCATTAAAAGATATATCCTTCGCACTTGTTGTATTAAAATTATTTCAAGTGGCGCGACGTTTTCAAATGGAAGTACAACCCCAATTAATTTTATTACAAAAAACATTATTTGCAGTGGAAGGATTGGGGCGTCAATTAGATCCTGATTTAGACTTATGGGCAACAGCCAAACCTTTTCTTGAAAAATGGATTCGTGAACAAATAGGGCCTAAAGCATTATTTACCCATTTACGCGACAATTTACCTTTTTTTGTTGAACAGTTGCCCCATATGCCTCGATTAATAAATGATTTATTATTGCTGAACAAAGAACAAAAAATAAATACATTAAATGATCCATTAGAAGAAACTAAAAGAACTCAAAAAGGGTTATTTAAAGGTATAGGATTGGGTATTATCTTTTCAGCACTGTTCTTTGGATTAATGCATTATTTTACGATGTAACTCATAAAAAATAGTTCATCACAACACGTGGAACAACATCATTAAGTAACTTACTTATTTTGTTGTGTAATAGACATAAAAAATTGGAGAAAAAAAATGGGATTAAGTGGTATCAGCCCCATGTCTTTATTGCTCATACTACTGATTGTAGTTGCTCTTTTTGGAACAAATAAATTAAAACATATTGGAACGGATCTAGGGCTTGCTATAAAACATTTTAAGAAAGCCTTAAACGATAATAATTTTGATGAAAAATCATGAGCTCAAGCCAATTACTTCTCACGCTATTGATTGCTCTTGTGGTGTTTGGTCCAGACAAACTGCCTATGCTCGCACAACATGCCGGACGATTAATTGCTCTTATTCATCGCAATAAACAACAAATCATGCAATTGATGAATGAACAATTAAATCAACAACAATTACAAGAAAACACACAAAAAGCGCTTAAAGCTGATGCTGTTTACCAGAAAGAAGGGACTCAATAATGAATACATTAACCACAACACAACGCCTACGCTCTATTGTTAGAGGATCGGTGGGTAACATGATTGAATGGTATGATTGGTATGTCTATGCCGCTTTTTCTATTTATTTTGCCCAATCTTTTTTTCCTCATGGCGATTTAACAGCTCAATTATTAAATACATCAGCTATTTTTGCCGTAGGCTTTTTCATGCGTCCATTGGGTGGTTGGCTAATGGGTAGTTATGCAGATAGACACGGTCGAAAAAAAGCGTTAATTGCGTCTGTTTTACTAATGTGTTTTGGTTCATTGATTATTGCATGCACACCTAGTTATGACCAGATAGGTATTGCAGCCCCTGTTTTGCTTATAGTTGCCAGATTATTACAAGGATTATCTGTGGGTGGAGAATATGCTGCATCAGCCACCTATCTTACTGAAATGGCGACACAAAACAATCGTGGATTTTTCTCAAGCTTTCAATATGTAACGTTAATAGCGGGTCAACTACTTGCCCTTGTGGTTTTAATTTTATTACAACATGTTTTTTTAACCGCAGAGCAATTAGAACATTGGGGTTGGCGTATACCGTTTTTTATTGGTGCATTTATGGCATTGGTAGCAATGTATTTGCGAATGGGCATGCAAGAAACCGCTTCATTTAAAGCAGAAAGTAAAAAGAAACATACAGAAAGCGTGTTCCGTACATTTTTGCGCTACCCAAAAGAAATATTAGTTGTTGTTGGTTTAACAATGGGAGGAACGTTGGCTTTTTATACCTATAGCACCTATATGCAGAAATATTTGATTAACAGTGTAGGCATGAGTAAAGATACATCTACATTAATTTCTGCCTCT
>CAZNVR010000205.1:0-3069 GCA_964576655.1 uncultured Legionella sp.
CTACTCATTCTCACCCCATTGTCAAACACTTTCTTCACTTTTTTTAAATTAATTTACCAACTGCAGCTGAATACGGGCCAAACGCTGTTTTCCAACCTGAATAATGTACGTATTGTTCATATTTAAGCAATCACTACTGCTTTCAATTCGATCTCCGTCGATTTTAACAGCACCTTGTTTTACCAATCGAATCGATTCTGAGGTGCTTTTTGTTAAACCTGCCAGTTTTAATAGTTGAGCTATATTAGTTGTTGCATCACATAGTATAGTTTGAATCTCAAGGTTTTCAGGAATTACTTTTTTTTGAAAACGCTCTACAAATGCAATATGCGCTAATTCAGCCTCTTGGTTATTATGAAAACGTGTTACGATTTCTTTTGCAAAATCAATTTTAATATCACGTGGGTTCATGCCATCAGCTACCGCTTGCTTCATTTCTGCAATTTCAGGACTGGTTTTAAAACTTAATATATTTATATAACGCCACATCAATTCATCTGATATAGACATCAACTTACCAAACATCATATCTGCAGGTTCATTTACACCTATATAGTTATTCAAAGATTTGGACATTTTTTTTACGCCATCCAATCCTTCAATAATAGGTGTCATCATCACCACTTGAGGCTCCTGCCCATAATGTTTTTGTAATTCACGCCCCATCAATAAATTAAACTTTTGATCCGTTCCACCTAATTCGACATCTGCCTTTAATTCAACAGAATCATAACCCTGGATTAACGGATAAAGAAACTCATGTATTGCTATGGGTTGTCCTGAAGTGTATCGCTTATGAAAATCATCTCGTTCTAACATTCTTGCAACCGTATTGGTCGCGGCTAATCGAATTAAATCTGCAGCTGTTAATTGAGCAAGCCATTGAGAGTTATATAATACAGTTGGTTTTTCTGGATCAAGAATTTTAAATGCTTGAGCTTGGTAGGTTATCGCATTTTCAACAATCTTTTCTTGGCTTAAAGGTGCTCTTGTCACATTTTTGCCCGTTGGGTCGCCTATCATTGACGTAAAATCACCAATCAAAAAAATCACCTCATGCCCTAACAGCTGAAATTGTCGTAATTTATTAAGTAATACGGAATGACCTAAATGAATATCAGGAGCCGTTGGATCAAAGCCTGCCTTAATCTTTAAGCGTTTACCTGATTGTAATTTTTTAATAAATTCAGGCTCAGGTAAAACTTCCTCACACCCTCGACATAACTCAATATATTGTTGTTCATTAATCGTCATAACAGCAAAACCCTTTTTTAATGATTGACCTGACTTCTCGCAACGAGTATCTTAGCCCGGATAAATTGTTCCGGCTAGAAGAGAATAAGCTAGTGTAACAATATTTACCAAGACCATTGTAGTAAAGGTTAAAAATGCATCAAAAATTTAATATTTCGACATTCAAAATTGCAAAACCATCACAATCTACTGCATTGGTAATTGTCTTCGTTACTTTATTTTTAATTTGTTTAGGCTACAATTTGTTTCTTTTTAATCATAAACCTCACTATACCAACACCCCTTTATCACTACCAGATGCAACACAACATCAAAATAATGTGGAGCCTGAGTTAATCTTAGAAAAACAAGACGAATCAGAAATTATAGAACAAGCTAAAAAACCGAATAAACCAATAGAACAGGCAAAAACAGAAAAAAAAGACCCCTGGACAGTTATCACTACTCGCCCTGGTGATTCTTTAGCAGCTGTATTTAAACGACTGAATATTTCACAACAAACATTACTAACCCTTGTTCGTGATAAAACCTATGGTAAAAAATTAGCAGGGATTAAACCCAATCAACAAATTAAATTTTTAATAAAAAATAACGTGTTAGAACAAATGGTGCTAGCACTTAATCCTATTCAAACCCTAACCATCTCTCGTCAAGGTACACAATATGTGAATAAGATTACCTCTCGTGAAATGGATAGCCATCATCAATTCCTCACTGCGACAATCCAAGGTTCTTTATATGGAACAGCTCAACGACTAAAGCTTCCGTATAAACTAGTACAACAAATGACTGAAATTTTTAATTGGGAAATTGATTTTGCAAAAGATATACGCGCAGGCGATCAATTCAGCATCCTCTATAATGCATTATACATAGATGATAAATGGGTCAGTACGGGAGATATTCTTGCGGTAACCTATACTAATCGTGGAAAAGTACATCAAGCAATACGACATGAAAGTGCATCAGGCGCTCATGACTACTACACACCACAAGGCATAAGCTTAAAAAAGGCATTTTCCAGATACCCTATAAAATTTAGCCACATCAGTTCAACATTTAGCTTATCCAGAAAACATCCTATTTTACACTATAGCAGACCCCATAAAGGTGTTGATTTAGCTGCTCCTTTGGGTACGCCTATTCACGCAACAGGTGATGGATATATTCAGATGATAGGACATCAGAATGATTATGGAAACATGGTGAAAGTAGCTCACAACAAAACCTATTCGTCAATTTATGGACATTTGCTTCGCTTCCAAAAAGGACTGACCAAAGGTGCTTATGTAAAACGAGGCCAAGTCATTGGCTATGTGGGGCAAACAGGGTTGGCAACAGGACCACATTGCCATTATGAATTCCATATTAATCAACAACCTAAAAATCCATCAACCATAGAACTGCCTCGCTCATCGCCTGTACCTGCACGTGAAATAGCCGCATTTAAAGCCAAAGCAGGTACCGCTCTGGCTCGATTAAAATTGTATGAATCAGGTCATCTTGCAAGTCATTCTGTTAAAAAATCTAGTAAAACAGGATAATACATATGGCTGCTTCAATTCTTGATGGTAAATCACTGGCTGAAAAACTTAAAGTTCAAATCAAAGAACACGTTGCGGAACATATTCAACAAGGATATCGAGCACCAAGCCTTGCTGTGATTCTTGTAGGTGAAGATGTCGCCTCAACTATTTATATCAATAACAAACGTAAAGCTTGCCAGGAAGTAGGATTTAATTCTTCTGTATATACTCTGCCAACAATAACAACAGAACAAGAACTTTTATTGCTTATTGAAACACTAAATCAAGA
>CAZNVR010000206.1:0-2937 GCA_964576655.1 uncultured Legionella sp.
GGATTTCTTTGAATCGTTATTTGGAGCCCGATCATTTAGAGAACAACATACACAAGGTACGGATGTGCACGCCAATATTCATGTTAATTTAGAAGAAGCATATCATGGTGTGGTCAAAGACATCATGTTGCCGGCAACACATGGCATGTCAAAACAAACCCTTCGCGTTAAAATACCTAAAGGTGCAAAATCAGGCCAACAACTGCGTTTAGCCGGACAGGGTTCTATGGGTGTTGGACAAGGGAAAAAAGGGGATCTTTATTTAACGATTACTATTGATAAGCATCCTTTATTCGATGTGATGGGCAATGATATTTATGTGAATTTGCCAATTACTCCTTGGGAAGCCGCTTTAGGTGCTACGGTGGTGGTTCCTACATTAAGTGGTAAAGTTGATTTAAAAATTCCAGCAGGTTCTCAAGGTGGACAAAAATTACGTTTGAAAAATAAGGGTCTTGTGGGGTCGCCTCAGGGCGATCAATATGTGTTGTTAAACATTATTATTCCACAACCTAAAAATGAGGTGGGTCGTGAATTATACGAATCTATGGCAAAAGAAATGCCATTTAATCCACGCGACAAGATGGGGGTGTAAACATGGACAATACCACAGCAATCACTGCCGTAATATTGGATGATGACTTATCTGCAACAATTTCCTTTACCCAAGTGTGCCACACTTATAATATTTCAGAAGAGCTGTTGACGGAATGGCTGGAGCACGGTTTATTCAACGATATCAATCGACCACTTGAACAAATGTCATTTAAACCACATATGATTCGTCGCATTCAATCCGCACGTCGTTTACAAGATGATTTAGGTATGAATTTACCCGGTGTTATTTTGGCCTTAGAACTACGTGATGAATTAGATCGCCTACGCGAAGAATTAACTATTTTAAGACGTCATTTGAATGGGTAATGTATAAGGTGGACCAGGGAGTTAGCGACTTGTCCACCGAACACTAAAAATTATTGTTTATTTTTTGTTTCGCACATTTTTCCAAGCTTACGTAAACTTTCTGGGCAATCATTTTTATCCATCATCACTTCAATAAAGCACATTTTATCGTGTTCTATTTTTGATAGCGCACCCGCTAACTCGTCTTCTGTACGTACTTGTATAGACCATGCATTATCACCAAAGATGTGAGGTAATTGAGCATAGTTCCATGGTTGAATATCGTTATATTGCATTTTTTCACCGTGAATGACGCGCTCAATGGTATATCCGCTGTTGTTTAATAAGAATACGATAGGCGTTAGTTTATGTCTCATCACGGTAGATAATTCTTGTGCTGTTAATTGAAATGAACCATCGCCTACAAAAAGTAATGTGCGACGTGTGGGAGCCGCCATTGCAGCACCAAGTACAGCTCCTACAGTATAACCAATTGAACCCCATAAACATTGTGCAATAAACGTACTATTATCAGGAATGATGGTTTCTAATAAACCAAACATGCTGGTACCTGTTTCAGCCAAAATAATATCATTGGGTTGAAAATAATCGGCCATATGTGCCCAAAAGCGTTTTTGGGTAATGTGTTCATGGGTTGGGGCAAATGAATATTTCTTTGGGTTATGAATGGTTTCTTGATGTTTGTAATTGTTTAATGCGTGAGTGAGTGCCGGAATGACTGCATTAAAATAAAGTGCAGGATACAGTGCATGATGAATTTTCACATGATCGCTATGAATTTCAATACATGCTTTTGCATCGATATGACTAGTAAACCCACCGGTATTAAAATCCGAGAGCACTGTTCCAAACGATACAATACAATCGGATGATTCAACACGTGTTTGCACACCAGGTGTACTGTAATCACCATTGTAAAAGCCGATAAAACCAGGATGAGATTCATTAACAATACCTTTACCCATGTTCATGGTAGCAAACGGTATACCTGTTTGATCAAGTAGTTGTTGAATCATAGGTTTCATATGATGACGGGACGCACATAAATCAGCAAGAAAAATGGGTGATTTTGCATCGCGAATAAAAGATGCAATACTGGCGATGCATTCACTTAATGATGCTTGCTTTGATTCTGGATAGTTTAAGTTTAAAGGGGCTATTGGAGCATCAATTTTAACATCAACCATATTGCTAGGCAGGCTGATATACACGGGTTGTTTTTTAATCCAGCATGTTTCCAACGCATAATCAATGGCGTGAGCGGCTTTTTCAGGCATATCTAAAATTGCCACAGCAGCAGAGATGTTTTCATACATTTTTATAAAAACATCAAAATCACCAGTGCCAAAGGTATGATGCATTACAGCGTGTTGTTGCTGAGTGGTTGTTGCTGGTGCACCAACGATATTTACAACGGGTAAATATTCGGAATAACTCCCTGCAACACCATTAATTGCGCTCAGTTCGCCTACTCCAAACGTGGTGACAAGAGCTGCAGCACCTTTAACGCGCGCATAACCATCAGCAGCATATGCTGCGTTTAATTCATTACAATTCCCCACCCAACGTAGTGATTTGTCATTTAAAATGCTGTCAAGAAACGTAAGATTGTAATCACCTGGAACACCAAAAATATCAGTAATACCTAATTCGGTTAGGCGAGTTAATAAATATTGAGCTATGGTGATTTGACTCATTTAAAATATCCTTTTTATATTTTCCTTGAAAAAGCATAGACCGCTCTTGAGTTTTATTCAAGAAAGGTAGGGGTGTTCGTCTTTTTTTGTATTTATTGTGGTTATTGCTTGGCTTCATAAATATGCCCCTTGTTGGTCTCAGAGCACTAACGCTATGTGCGCCACAAGACGCACTATGATGAACGGGGGATATCAACCCTATTACTTCAATCTCATACTCGAACGGGCTTCTTCTTCAGCATCCAACAGTGGTTGGGCATTTTTAGAATAACTTGATAAAGCCGCTTGATGTGGCAATACATGCATCCAAGGTCGG
>CAZNVR010000207.1:0-2879 GCA_964576655.1 uncultured Legionella sp.
ATCATGAACTCTTGAATATCAACGTTATTGTCTGCATGCGCACCCCCATTAAGCACATTCATCATGGGCACAGGCATAACCATCGTTTCATCCTGATTCAATGCTTCGTATAATGGAAGATGGCGTGTTTGTGCATACGCTCTGGCTGAAGCCAAAGACACAGCCAATAGTGCATTAGCACCCAAACGAGATTTATTTTCAGTGCCGTCTAATTCACATAAACGCGCATCTATCTCGTCCTGAGAGGCAACGGACATGCCGGTTAAAGCATCATTAATTTCATGATTAATGTGTTGTACTGCTTGTAAAACACCTCGTCCTAAATATCTTTTTGTATCTAAATCACGTAATTCACATGCCTCACGACTTCCTGTTGATGCACCTGAAGGCACGCTTGCACGCGCCATCGTACCATTGTCCAAAACAATGTCCGCCTCAACCGTAGGATTACCTCGTGAGTCTAGAATTTCTCGGCCTTTAATACTGGCAATACGCATAGATTTTCCTCAATGATTGGCCTTAATTATTAAACTAAGGTATTGTTTTTTTACGGAGTATAAATCATGGAGCGCAGATGTGTCGATTAGTTGCCTATATGGGCCATAACCTACTTCTAGAGGATGTTCTTGTTAAACCCATTAATTCTATTGTGATGCAAAGCTTACATGCCAGAGAATCCGTTATTCCAACAAATGGCGATGGCTTTGGTTTGGGCTGGTATGCACCACATATTGATGCGACCCCTGCTTTATTTACATCTATATCACCCGCATGGAATGATCGTAATTTATTAAATTTAACAGCAAAAATTCAGTCATCATTATTTTTTGCCCATGTTCGTGCAGCGAGTGCAGGTGGGGTGACACAATACAATTGTCATCCGTTTGTTTATGAGCAGTGGATGCTGATGCACAATGGAAATATTCATGGCTTTTTGGCGATAAAACGCCATATTCGCAGACTATTAGACGATGATATTTATAATTGGATTAAAGGTGAAACCGATTCAGAACATTTATTTGCACTTTTTTTACAATTAGCGAAAGGTTACGATTTAAGTCAATTGTCTGTTGTTGCTGATGTGTTAGAAAATACATTTAAAACCATTCAACAATTGCTAAATCAACATGATCAGCAAGGTGCCTCACATTTTAATATTTGCATTACCGATGGTCATCGTATATTAGCCAGTCGATATTGTACAAACTCAACCATTACGCCCGAATCGTTATATATTGCATCCGGTAGCCGCTTTGTTGTAAAAAATAAACACCACCACATGTTGCAAGAACAAGGTGGACAACATTGTGTTTTGATTTCTTCAGAACAACTCACCGACACACCATCAGAGTGGAAGAAAGTTCCAGCCAACCATTTAGTAATGGTAGATAGCAATTTAAGCATTCTGTTTCGTCCATTAGGAACATTGATAGACAACTGATTTCATGTTCAAATACTCACCTATAATTTGGAGACTCAAACACCATGCCATCATTTGATATAATATCTGAGGTCAATACCGTCGAATTACGCCACGCTGTTGATAATGCAAATCGCGAAATGACCACCCGCTTTGATTTTCGCGGTGTTGAATCCAGTATTGAGCTGGATGACTTATCCGTTAAATTAAAATCTGAATCTGATTTTCAGGTACGCCAATTGGAAGATTTATTTCGCAATCATGCAACAAAACGCGGACTAGATGCCTCAGGTGTAGAAATGGAAGACAAACCGGTACACAGTGGTAAAACCTTCTCGTTAACCCTGACCTTTAAACAAGGCATTGATCAACCGACTGCTAAAACCATTGTGAAAACATTAAAGGACAGCAAAATAAAGGTACAAGCGTCTATTCAAGGTGAAAAAGTAAGAGTAACGGGTAAAAATCGTGACGATTTACAAGAAAGCATGGCTCTGCTCAAAAAAGCAGACATTGATTTACCCTTACAATTTGATAATTTTAGAGATTAATAGTCGCATTATAATAGGTTGGGTTTGACCCAACCTATTGCCTAAGTCTAAACCAACGTACCCAACGCATCTGAAAAATTCGCAAATACATTGTTTTCACCTAATAATGCCAAGACGCCTGCTTTTTGTAGTTTTGCAGACACTCGCGCATTAGCACCCGTAATAATCACACGCACATGACGTTGTTGTAAGTCAATAATTGCATCTTCTAGCGCCTGCAAACCAGAAATATCAATAAAAGGCACCCAACGTAAGCGAAGGATTAATACGCGTGGGTCTGTATTCGTGCTGGCCAATGCCAATTCAAAATTATCCACTGCACCAAAGAAAAATGGACCATCAACCACATAGACCAACACCCCTTCAGGCAATGAGGCGATGTCTTGCGTTTGAAGTTCATGGATTAATTGCTTATCGGTTTGTTGCTGAATCTCAACACTAGCGGCCATTCGCAAAAGAAAATGCAATATAGCCAAAATAACCCCAATATTAACGGCAACCACCAAATCAACAAAGACGGTTAAACTAAACGTCACTAATAAAATCACCACATCAGCTAACGGTGCTCGTTTAATCAGTTTAATCACATGTTTTATTTCACTCATGTTCCATGCCACAACAAACAATATGGCAGCTAATGCAGCAAGTGGCACATTGGTCGCCAATGGCGCTAGAAATAAAATAATTAAAATTAACGTCAACGCATGCACTACACCAGATAAAGGGCTATTGCCTCCATTACGAATATTCGTAGCGGTTCTAGCAATAGCGCCTGTTGCTGCAAAACCACCGAATAAAGGGGCAACAATATTGGCTAGTCCCTGTCCTACCAGTTCACGATTGGAATGATGGCGTGTGCCACCCATGCCATCTGCCACAACGGCTGATAATAAAGATTCAATCGCACC
>CAZNVR010000208.1:0-2871 GCA_964576655.1 uncultured Legionella sp.
TACCATTAAACCATTTTTTCATGCGATTCCACATGCCTAATGTATCACTAAACCGATCACTGGATACAGGTACATTATACCCTCCTTCGTATTGTTGTTGAAAGCCATGAAGCAATAAACCTACCCCTGTGGCTAACGAAGGATTAGCTGTGGCTTCTGCAAGCCCTGTAATCTGTTGAGCTGAACCATGTCGAACTGGCATTTCAAAACACATTTCAGCCAGCTCAATTGCACCATTTACTTTTGATGCACCACCTGTTAACACAATCCCTGCAGCAACTAAACTTTCAAAACCGCTACGTCGTAATTCATTACGAACCAACGTAAATAACTCTTCATATCTGGCTGAAACAACATCAGACAGTGCTTTTGTTGATATTTTTCGTTCAAGCCGCTCGTTTGTGCCGAGTACTTCAATCATTTGACTGGCATCTGAGAGCTCAGCCATAGCACAACCATAATTTACTTTAATTGCTTCAGCATACTTTGTTGGTGTCCTTAATGCCATAGCGATATCGTTAGTGACTTGATCGCCTGCAATCGGAATAACAGCAGTATATTGAATGGCACCCTCATGGAAAATGGCAATATCTGTGGTGCCACCACCAATATCCACAAGACAAACACCTAATTCTTTTTCATCATCGGTTAAGGTCGCATGACTTGATGCCAATTGCTCTAAAATAACATCACTCACTTCAAGACCACAACGACGAACACATTTAGCTATATTTTGCGCAGCACTTACAGCTCCTGTAACAACGTGAACTCGCGCTTCTAAACGCACACCCGCCATACCAACAGGGTCACGAATACTGCCTTGATTATCAATAATGAATTCTTGCGGCAAAATATGCAATATTTTTTGATCAGCCGGAATTGCTACAGCTTTTGCGGCATCAATGACGCGCTCAACATCTGCTAATGAAACTTCTCTATCACGTATAGCAACAATACCATGCGAATTTAAACTGCGAATATGGCTGCCTGCAATACCAGTATAAACCGTGCGCACTTCACAGCCGGCCATTAACTCAGCCTCTTGAACTGCACGCTGAATCGAGTTGACGGTTGCTTCAATGTCAACAACCACCCCTCGTTTTAAGCCTTTTGAAGGGTGGCGGCCAATGCCTATGAGTTCCATTGAGCCGTCTGCTTTAATCTCAGCCACAAGGGCTACGACCTTGGATGTGCCAATATCAAGCCCTGTGATAATATTTCTTTCCGATTTTTTCGCCATTATCTTCCCGTTTGCTGTTTCCATTGCACTGCCATACCTCGTGCATAACGTAAATCAACCGTTGACAGCTGCTCTGGTTTATCCGCAAACACAGCAGGCCAAGCTCTGCAAAATCGCGTTAATCGTTTTTCCAAATCTCGCTTCCCTAAATGCAACTGTACACCGTTGCTTAGAACAAGCTCCCATGCTTGATTATCACGTAATTGTAACCCTGAAGCATGCAATCCATATATCGTTAATATGTTACTCAATTTTTCATACATTTGTAAGATGTCTGCTTGTTGTTGTTTTGGACCACTTAGTCTTGGCAACTCCGAATCAGCTTGTTCTTTTCCAATATTAAATAATTTTCCATCTGCTGTCATTAAAGATTCATTCCAAATAGCAACAGGTGCGTTTTCAACGAGTGTTATTTTTAATGTGCCTGGCCAAATACGTTCAATTTGAACATGATGAGCCCAATTTAGGGTCGTTAAATCAGCCTCCAAACGATTGATAGGGAGCATCACAAAACTATCGTTGAGATAATCTGTTAAAACTGACTCAATTTGCTTGCGTGTGACGTGTTGATAACTAGCTATTATTTTTACGGTTTCAATTGGAAACCGTTGAGGATCAGCTAAAAATAAATAAACCATACGCGCTGATAACAACAACGCGCATAGAATAAGTAATGATAAAAAACTTGCGTAACGTAATCGCTCCGTATCCATACTCTTGTTCATCCATTACTGATAATGAGTCACCAATTGTTCACGGCAACGCTGGTGAGTCATTGCAAGATCAATCAATTTGCTGAGCAGTGTTGGATAACGAATGCCACTAGCTTCCCACAGTTTAGGATACATACTTATGGATGTGAACCCAGGCAATGTATTGATCTCATTGAAATAGATCTCATCGTTGTCATCATTAACAAAAAAATCTACACGCGCTAAACCGGCACATTTAAGTGATGTAAAAATATGTGCTGCTGCATTTTGTAAACGCAACAGTTGTGATTCGGTAAGTTTTGCAGGAATTCGTAATTCGGTTTGTCCACTTTCAAGGTATTTTGCTGTGTATGAATAAAAGCCATCCGCATGATGAACGTCTATTTCACCCGGCATACTCACATGAGGTTTTTGAGAAGGAGAGGCATTTTCTAAGACCGCTAGTTCAATTTCTCGACCTTGAATAAACTCCTCAACCAGGATAGCTTTATCATAACGCCGTGCATCCGCTACAGCGAGCATCAATTCATCGATTGTATGCACTTTATGAATTCCTACACTAGAACCCATTGAGCAAGGCTTTACAAACAATGGCCAACCTAATTCAGCGGCTGTTTGTTGACAGAACTGTTCAGTCTCCAAGGCACTGGCATGCCAGGAAAGAAGTCGATATCGTGCATAGGAAATTCCGTCTGCACACGCGATACGTCGGGCAATATCTTTATCCATACCCATGGCTGAGGAAAGTACATCGCAGCCCACATAAGCTACACCCGCTAATTCTAATAAACCTTGCAAGCAACCATCTTCATAGAGTGGTCCATGAACCACTGGAAACACAACATCTGCATCAATCGCTAATTTTCCATTAAGCAACAAACTGTCTAATGCTATCGATTGGTTTGTTTTTACTGGTAG
>CAZNVR010000209.1:0-2853 GCA_964576655.1 uncultured Legionella sp.
GCCAAGCCTTTGTTCGGTTAAAGCCTGAAGCTGATAAAGGCCAGCCTGATGCAGAATATGCAATTGGTTATATGTATTACTATGGTCAAGGTGTAGTAGAAGACCGTAAAAAAGCGTGGTATTGGATTACCAAGGCTGCAAATGCTGGACAAAGCGATGCCCAACAAGCAATTAAAATCTTGGGAACAAAACGCACGATTAGGCATTAATCTGATGATTGAGTCATAGAATGTTTAGAACGTATCTATTATCTATCATATTGATTTTAGCTATTTTATTCGGAGGAGCCGTTGGCTACTATGGCGGCGCCTCAGTCCATTGGTTAAAGCCGTGGGGGGATGTTTTTTTAAATCTGATTTTTACAACCATCGTCCCATTAATTTTTTTTAGTGTATCTTCCGCTGTTGCTCGTGCGGCATCCATTCATAGATTACGCCAGGTTTTTTCTGCTATGAGTGGTATTTTTATCTTTACCAGTGCGTTAGCTGCAGCATTAGCTATTGCTGTTGTCATGCTTTTTCCACCGGCTAAAGACGTAGTATTAACGTTAAATACTATTCAAAACCCCATATCATCGAGCGTGTTAAATCAGATAGCATCTATTTTTACGGTATCTGACTTTTCTAAATTATTGTCACATGAGCACATGCTAGCATTAATTGTATTTTCACTTTTAGTCGGTTTTGCCGCATCTAAAACGCATCAAGATAATACGGGTTTTATTGCTTTTTTATCGGCAGGTGAACGTGTGTTTATGCGAGTTTTTTCGTTGATTATGTGGTATGCGCCCATAGGTTTTTTTGCCTATTTTGCAGTTTTAGTGAGTGAGTTAGGGCCTGCATTAATAGAAAGTTATGCCAGAGTGTCGGTAATTTATTATATTTTTGCTTTGTTTTATTTTATATGTATCTACACCATTTATGCATATATTGCAGGTAAAAAACAAGGCCTGCGTCTTTTTTGGAAAAATGTGTTTTTACCAGCCAGCACATCGATCGCGACCTGTAGTAGTGCTGCTAGTATTCCTGCAACATTAATCGCTACCAAAGCGATGCACGTTTCAACAGAAATTGCTGAAACAATGATTCCACTCGGTTGTATTATTCATAAAGAAGGTTCTGTTATTGGTGGCGTGTTTAAAATAGCGTTTCTGTTTGGCATTTTTCATTTAAAGTTTTCAGGATTATCAATTTTATTAACAGCATTGGGTGTTTCTATGCTTGTTGGTACAGTGATGGGAGCGATACCAAGTGGTGGCATGTTAGGCGAGCTCTTGATTTTAACAGCGTATGGCTTTCCATCGTCAACATTAATGATTATTTCGGCAATTAGTATCATCATCGATCCCATTGCGACGCTTTTAAATGTCACAGGAAATAGTGTTTCTGCAATGCTGGTCGCTAGATGGGTTGATGGAAAAACATGGTTGATAAACAAAAAGTGATCTCGATGTTATACTCGCTACTCTATCGTCAGGATCTCTCAATGTTAATATGAGCTGAGCAATTTTTAAAAAAACGTTCAATAATCATGCTTACAGGTTTGGCTAATCCTAATCCACTTAATTCATCAAATTTAAACCAACGCCCTGAACATTCTGACAACTGATTATTTATAACTCTACATTGTAAGGTTAAAGCTGAAATTTGCAAATGATAATGACTGAATGAATGCTTGAATTTCATGAGTTCATTGGCTTGTGTGATAGGCTGAAGTTTATGTGTGTTTTTAACGTAAAGAGTAGGGCAATCGCTTACGGCAATGTTAGGAATACTCCATAAACCACCCCATAAACCGGTGGGTGGTTGTTTTTCTAAATAAATCATGTTTTCTTCATTATAGAGCAATAAAAATTGTTGTTGTTTGGTCGGAAGTGCTTTTTTAAGTGCTTTTTGAGGATAATGTTCTACTACTTTATTATTGTAGGCTAAGCAAGTGCTTTTTAATGGGCATGATACGCATAGAGGTTGTTTGGGTTTGCAACAGGTTGCTCCCATATCCATTATTGCTTGTGTATAGTCGGCACACCTATCCTGTGACATGCATTCTGCTGCGAGTTGCCAGAGGGTTTTGTTCACGTGAGATAGATTAATAGCACCTTCAATTAAAAAGTACCTACTTAATACGCGTTTGACATTGCCATCTAAAATGGGTGTAGGTTTATTAAAAGCCAAGGATGCAATTGCAGCGCCAGTAGATGGTCCAATGCCGGGAAGTTTGATTAAATCTTGTAAATTATTTGGGAAAACATTATGTAATTCATTATAAATAATTTTTGCTGTTTTATGTAAATTACGAGCTCTGCTGTAATAACCCAATCCTGACCAATGAGCAAATACTTCGTCTTCTGCTGCTAATGCTAAAGGTTTTATCTCAGGAAAGCTTGCTAAAAAGTTCATGAAATAAGGAATAACTGTTTTCACTTGCGTTTGTTGGAGCATGATTTCTGAGATCCATACTCGGTATGCAGTTCGTGGATGCTGCCAAGGCAAGTCTTTTCGGCCATGTTGATCGAACCAGTCTAATAAAGGTTGTGTGAATGATGAGTAGACGATAGCCATGGAATTTTTTATAAAATTTTTAGCGCCATTCTACCCCGTTTAAATTTCAAACACTACTAAAACCTAACATTGTACCGTACAGCTTGAGATGCACCTTATCCTGGGTCTATAAGGCCGTTAAAATTATAGTGCCTTGTTAACGCGTCATGTTGTGTTGATTGGAGGCCTGCTGTCCATCATCAACTACGTTCATTGCATCTAAATTATTGGCGTATTGTTCTAGTGTTAACTTATTTAGCATCAGGGCTATGTCGTTACTGGACTGAATCATAACGGGTATTCTGCTTTTGAA
>CAZNVR010000210.1:0-2837 GCA_964576655.1 uncultured Legionella sp.
AAAAAACGCAACAAGAGCCGTAGCACCCATTCCTGCTGCAAAATTATCACTCACCACCGCTATAATAAAAATGGGTACATTTTTACCAACAAGAGCTAATACCACAAATAACAAATTAGTTAATGCCTGTAATAAACCAAACACCAACAATGCACGGTACAGTGACCAGCGCATTAATAAAAATCCAGCTGTTAAACCACCTAACAAAACAGACAGCAGTCCCATGATTTTATTTACATAAGCAATCGTGTCTAATGAAAACCCCTTGTATTGAATTAAAAACGGCATCATCAAACCACTTGTGCTGGTCGTAAACGCTTCACCGATTTTATAAAAAAACACAAACAGTAAAAGATAAATGACATTTGAGCGACGTAATAATTCTTTTATAGGCTCAATAAATGATGAAACCATATTTAATGGTTTAGCGGCTGTAATTGAGGGCTCTGAACTAAAACAAATTGTCAGAATGCCTGGGATCATCAAGAACCCCATCAATCGATACACAGTTGCCCAGCCTGCAAAATGCGCAATGATTAAAGCCAACCCTCCTGCTACAAGCAATGCAATCCGATAACCAAACACTGCAATTGAAGCCCCTAACCCGTGTTCTGATGGTAACAAAAATTCAATTCGATGTGCATCAATAGCAATGTCTTGTGTTGCAGAAAAAAAAGCTAGCAGAAAAGCAAATCCTGCCATTAATTTAGGTGAGGTAAGAGGAGATAGCCATGCCATTAAATTAAACCCTATTAGCAATAACACTTGCATCACAAGAATCCAGCTTCGACGCTTGCCTATAGAGAATAATGCATAACGATCAACCAATGGCCCCCATGCCATTCGACAGACATAAGGCAAGCCAATTAGACTTAATAGACCTGTGGCCATAATAGACATGCCACTTTCCGCAAACCATGCTTGAAGAGTACTACTAATCAGTGCAAAAGGAAGACCTGAAGAAAAACCTAGAATAAAAACAATCAACAAACGCTTGTGCATTGATATCGCTATAGAGAGAAGGTAACGCGTAGGTTGAGTATTCACTCAACCTACCTATTTAAATTTATTTTTTAACAGAAATTAAATGAACATTAAATACCAATGTTTCATTTGGACCAATTGGGCCACCTACATTACGTGTACCATATGCCAAATTTGCAGGTACATACACTTCCCACGTTGAACCAGCAGGCATTAATTGTAATGCTTCTGTCCAGCCAGGAATAACTTGAGACACTTTAAACGTTGCAGGTTTTCCAGATTTGCTCGTGCTATCAAATACGGTACCATCAATCAGTTTGCCGGTGTACTCAACGGTTACTTCATCTTCTTTAGCGGGCTTTGTGCCTTTGCCTTGAGTGATGATTTTATATTGTAACCCACTCGCCAAGGTAACAACGCCTGGTTTGGCTTTATTCTGGCTTAAAAATTCTTCGCCTTTTGCTTTATTGGCACTGGCTTGTTTATCAAATTGAGCGGCATGTTTAGCCATTAAATCTTTTTGAAATTTACTTAAAGTATCTTTCATTTGTTGTTCTGTGAGTAATAGTTTGCCACCACTCATCCCATCTTCAATACCTTTGGCCATAACAACTGGATTAATTTCAATACCTTGTCTTTTAAGATTCTTGCCTAAATCAATCCCAACGCTGTATGACAATTTATCTAAATCAGTAGACAGTGCGGGTACATCTGCTGCAAAAACACTTGCTGACATTGCCATACCCATTACAACTGATGTGATCAATTTTATCTTCATAAACAATCCCCTATAATCCTTGAGTCAGAATGAAATAATTATCCGCGATCATTCTGCCTAAAATTCAATAGAATTACTAGGGTCCATTTAATCAGAGCCAAATTATGTTCACACTATTGTTTACAAAAAAACCTAAAAGAACCAGATTTGACCTCATGCATCTGACGTGTAAGCGGAGTGGACAAAGCCACAAAGCGGTGTGTCCACCAGCAAACGCTGTCTTTACCAACGATCTATTTACTTATAGCTATTGAAATAGCAGAATATGTAAACATTTTACTTTGGTCATTGTTATGAAACGCTCCGTATTCATGATTTCAGATGGAACAGGCATTACCGTTGAGTCGCTAGGTAATAGCTTACTCACACAATTTGAAGGCATTGTATTTAAAAAACACACGATACCTTATGTTGATTCAGTAGCTAAAGCTGCCGCTGTCATTGAGCAAATTAATAACGAGTACCTCATAACCCAATTAAAGCCGCTTGTTTTCGTGACCTTATTAAATCCTGAAATTAATGAGCAAATTACTAAAGCCAATGCTTGTGTATTTGATTTGTTCAATACATTTTTAGCCCCTCTGGAAAATGAATTGGGCGTTAAATCATCAGACACTGTAGGACGCGCACATGGTCTTGCGGATAATGAGTCCTATGATCTACGAATTGATGCCGTTAATTATGCACTAACCTATGATGATGGGGTTAAATTAAGTGGTTATGATAATGCAGATATTATTCTCGTAGGCGTATCACGTTGTGGTAAAACACCCAGTTGCTTATATATGGCTCTTCAGTTTGGTATTTTTGCTGGAAACTATCCTTTTACAGATGAAGATTTAAGCGAGTTTCGTCTCCCTGAATCATTAAAGCCATATAAAAATAAACTCTTTGGATTAACGATTGACCCCGAACGTTTACAACACATCAGAACCGCTCGCCGACCCAATACGCCTTACTCCTCATTAGAGCAATGTCGTATTGAAGTCAGTGAGGTTGAATCAATGTATAAAAAAGAAAAAATACCATTTATTAATTCAACGCGTTATTCTGTTGAAGAAATAGCAACAAAAAT
>CAZNVR010000211.1:0-2801 GCA_964576655.1 uncultured Legionella sp.
GATCTACTTCACCAAATACAATATCCTGACTGGCCAAAATTGCGACCGCATCCGCCAGCATATGGCCTCGAACCATTTCGTCTAAACTCGACAAATGCGCAAAACCGGGTGCACGAATTTTCATCCGGTAAGGTTTATTTGCACCATCAGAGACTAAATAAATACCAAATTCACCTTTGGGTGCTTCAACAGCACTATAGACTTCACCCATTGGCAAACTAAAGCCTTCAGTAAATAATTTAAAATGATGAATCATGGCTTCCATATCGTGCTTCATATCAACACGTTTAGGTGGTGTAATTTTATAATTATCAAGCCGAACAGGCCCTGGATTTGCACGCAACCAAGCTACACATTGTTTAATAATACGATTAGACTGGCGCATTTCTTCTACACGCACTAAATACCTGTCATAACAATCGCCTGTTTTACCCACAGGAATATCAAACTCAACTTTATCATAAGCTGCATAAGGTTGCTTTTTACGTATGTCCCATGCAACACCTGAACCTCTTAGCATTGGGCCACTAAAGCCCCATTGCAATGCTTCTTCAGGAGAAACAATACCAATATCAACCGTACGTTGCTTCCAAATTCGATTATCTGTTAATAGCGTTTCATACTCATCAACACATTTTGGAAAACGGTCTGTAAAAGCCTCAATGAAATCTAATAAACTGCCTTGACGGTTGGCATTCATTTTTTCAATTTCACGTTCATTGTGCCAGCGTGATGGTTTATATTGTGGCATGCTGTCAGGTAAATCACGCGCAACACCGCCTGGACGATAGTAAGTTGCGTGCATACGTGCGCCAGAAACAGCTTCATAACAATCAAATAAATCTTCACGTTCACGAAAACAATATAAAAAAACAGTCATGGCTCCAATATCAAGAGCCACCGCACCTAACCATAATAAATGATTTAAAACACGAGTAATTTCATCAAACAAGGTTCTTATATATTGAGCACGTAGAGGAGCCTCTACATCAAGCATGCTTTCAATTGAACGAACAAACGCATGTTCATTACACATCATGGACACATAGTCCAATCGATCCATATAACCGATATTTTGCAAATATGGCTTGGTTTCCACTAATTTTTCCGTTGCACGATGCAACAATCCAATATGAGGATCGGCTCGTACAATGGTTTCACCTTCTAACTCAAGAACAAGACGTAATACACCATGAGCCGCAGGATGTTGGGGACCAAAATTTAGGGTGTAATTTTGTAATTCAATCATATTGTACCCCCTTCCAAATTACGACTATAACGATGATCTCGACGTATCACTTTAGGTACTGATACTCTGGGTTCAATATCAACAGGCTCATAAATCACTTTCTTTAATAAAGCATCATAACGCATTTCAACATGACCACTGACAGGAAAATCTTTACGGAAAGGATGACCAATAAAACCATAATCCGTTAGAATACGTCTTAAATCAGGATGACCTTCAAATAAAATACCAAACAGATCATATGCTTCACGTTCAAACCAATTAGCGCCTTTCCATATGTCGTGAACAGAAGGAATAATCAAATTGGCTTCATCTAAAAACACTTTAACGCGAAGTCGATGATTTAGAGTTGTCGATAATAAATGATAAACTACTGCAAAACGAGGTTTGTTCCACGTACACGCTTTTTCTACTTGGCGTTCAACTCCACGAGAAAACCCATTTTCAGACGCTGAATTCGTTTCCCAGTCATACACGCCATAAAGCAAATAATCTACCGCACACAAATCAATTAATTGCTCAAATGCAAACGCTGGATTATCACGTAACTGATAGAGCAATGGTTTTAATGCGCTCAATTCGCATTCTACTGTTACTTCATTAAAAGAGGTATCAACAGAAACCAATGAGTCCATGAGTTTCGAGCGTAACTGTTCAGCTAAATTATCTTGTTTTGTCATTTTGTAATACCTTGCTGCCAACAGCATTTCACTTCAGGTTTGATATAAGGCATAAACATGCCGTATACCCTGTAATTTTTAAACGTTAATAATGGCTTTACGTTTGATTTTATTCTGTAATTGAATAATACCGTATAATAAGGCTTCTGCTGTAGGTGGGCAACCAGGAACATAAACGTCAACAGGCACGATCCTGTCACAACCACGGACTACAGAATAAGAGTAATGATAATAACCACCACCATTAGCACAAGACCCCATGGAAATAACCCATCTAGGTTCAGGCATTTGATCATACACTTTACGCAATGCAGGCGCCATTTTATTGCATAATGTTCCAGCAACAATCATCACGTCTGATTGGCGAGGACTAGGACGAAAAATAATACCGAACCTGTCCAAATCATAACGCGCCGCCCCTACGTGCATCATTTCCACCGCGCAACAAGCCAAACCAAACGTCATGGGCCACATAGAGCCACTGCGTGCCCAACCGACCAACTTATCAACAGATGTTGTAACAAAACCACTTTTCTGCAATTCTGCAGCAGGCATCATTCCCATTCCAATGCTCCCCGCTTCCACTCATAAATAAAACCAATCACCAGCAGACCAAGAAACATCATCATGGCGGAGAAACCAAACCAGCCAATTTTGCGTAACACAAGAGCCCACGGGAAGAAAAATGCCGTTTCCAGATCGAAAATAATAAACAGGATGGCAACCAGATAAAATCGCACATCAAAAGGAATGCGCGCATTTTCAAATGCGGCAAACCCGCACTCATACGGTGAATTTTTTTCTGCATCAGGTTTATGAGCAGACAACAGGGAACCTGCACCCATCATCACCAGCCCCAGACCAAGGCCGAT
>CAZNVR010000212.1:0-2781 GCA_964576655.1 uncultured Legionella sp.
TGCTTTGTCTTGCGGCCAATATCGATTGATATGTGTTAATGTTGCTATGGTTGTTGGCGTTTCAAAGCCTTTAACCGGTTTAATTTCGATATTCGCTTGCATATCAGAACAAACCAACCATTCCAAGGCCTCTTTCAATGACGGAATTTTTTCACCCATAAACTTCTTTGAAAACCATCGTCCTGCATCCAACGATTTTAATTCCTCAGTGCTAGCCAGACTAAACTCACCTCGAGCATTTGTGGTACGTTTAAGATTTTCATCATGAAAAATAAACGGTTCAGCATCAGCATTTAACATCACATCAAACTCAATCATACTTGCACCCAATTCACGGGCTTTTTCAAAAGAGGCGATTGTATTTTCTGGTGCATAGGCAGCTGCACCACGATGACCTATCACATTATGCGTATTAAACAAGGTATACTCCCAATAACTCTACCTGCTTTAAAATAACCTTAGTATACAATTATTTAAGCTGCATAGACTAGGGCGTTGGTGGAACAATAAGCATATCCGTTGGATTAATACGTAATAGTCGATCAGTCACTCGACCTAATAATATATAATGTAATAATGAATGGGATCTTGTGCCTGTTACAATTAATTGAGCATCCCACAAAACGGCCTCTTTTACGATATCATCAGCTGGATATCCGCCTACAAATTTAAGTAAAAATCGATGCGGATCTACGTTACATGTATTAAGGAACATCGCTAGTTTTTTTTGTAAACTGGCATTCATCTCACGATGTAAATGATGTTGAATATCACCAGGTAATTGTTCATACCATACATCTGTCACATGTAAAAGCATAAATTGTGCATCAGGATACAATTGATAGGCTATTTCTATTGATTTTTTACTTGTCTCAGAAAAATCTGTTGCAACAAGAATACGTTGGTAAACAAAATCAGGTTCATTTTTTATGATTTGAATAGGAACATGTACCTGTTTAATAACAGATTGGGAGTTTGTTCCTAAAATATAATCATTTAAATAATGCGTTCCATGCGCACCAATAAACACATAATCAATATCATGTGTTTTAATATAATCGATAATTTGATCCGGTGCTCTGCCAATAAGCGTTAAAAAATTAACCGGATAGTTTATAGGCAAATTTCTTATACTTTGATGATGAGCCTCATGAGCATAATTTTGAACAACATTTGCTTCAGATTGATTTTTAAATACATTAAATTGATCTATCCAATCTTGATTAAGCACGTGCAAACACGTTATATCTGCGTGTGTCATTTGTGCAAATTCAATGGCTCGTCTTAAAGCATAATGAGCATGTCGAGAAAAATCGGTGGCAATTAATATCCGTTTATACATAATCCACATCCTTTATTGAATCAATATTAAACAGTATAGGTAATTATTTGCATGATTTCGAATCATGTATCCAAGAAGGCATAAAGCGATGTGTATCGGCGCTTAGAACAAACAAGATACATCAATGACTCACTTTCCATAACGGCTTAACGCATAATCTCCCATATTTTTAACCACTTCGCCTTCTGTAAAAAAGAGCTGTCCTAGATCCTCTTCTTGCAACAACTTAAACGCTTCTTCATTATGTACACACACTACAATCTCAATATCAGGATTAAGTTTTTTCGCTCGATAAATCATTTTTCTAATTTCAACGATGTTTGATATGACAATCAACAGCATACTGGCACGCGCTATATGACTTTGAACCAAGACAGAGGGTTCGGATGCATCTCCGTATACAGCAGGTATACCGATAACACGCAATGCTTCAATTTCTTCTCTATTTTCATCCACTACAACAAAAGGAATCTTATTTTCAGACAACAAGTGCCCTATGCGTTTTCCAATACGACTAAATCCCACTAAAACAACTTGCCCGGTTAAATAGTTTTCTTTTGTTGTCAAAGGCAGTTCAGCTAAAGGATCGTTAGATCGTTCAAATAATGCAACTAATCTTGGATAAGATTTAATCCATGCATGAATAGGGTTAATTAATTTAAACACAAATGGATTAATCGCTATGGAAATCAAGGCTCCTGCTAAAATCAAATTACGGCCCTCTTCAGGAAGAAGACCAATACGTATACCTAACTCGGCCAAAATAAAAGAAAACTCACCAATTTGCGCAAGGCTTGCAGATACAATAAGTGCCGATTGTAAAGGGTAGCGAAACATCAGAACAAGGATAAATGCCGCGATGGACTTACCAATCACAACAATCCCTACAACAGCTAACACTTGCAACGGCGACTTCACTAATACGAGCGGATCAAATAGCATGCCTACAGCCACAAAAAACAATACCGCAAAAGCCTCTCTAAGCGGCAATGACTCTTCAGCCGCTCTATGACTAAACGGTGACTCACGCATAATCATGCCTGCAAAAAAAGCACCTAACGCAAAAGAAGTACCAAACAATTGTGCGGCTATGTAAGCGATACTAATTGCGGCTGTAATCACACAAAGTGTGAATAACTCACGAGAACCTGTTTGAGCCACATACATCAGCATTTTAGGAAACACCCTTCTGCCTATCACAAGCATAAAGGCAATGAATGATGCGACTTTTACAAGCGTTAAACCGATGGCATACCAAAGTGGCTCATGTGTATCGAGAGACGAGTTACCACCAAACCAATGTGATAACGGTGGCAATAAGACCAGTACAATAACCATAACCAAATCTTCAACCAAAAGCCAACCAACAGCAATATGGCCATTAATCGTATCTATTGCATTTCTTTCTTCAAGTGCTCTTAATAATACAACCGTACTTG
>CAZNVR010000213.1:0-2757 GCA_964576655.1 uncultured Legionella sp.
ACTTCCAGTGCTTTGTGTGCGGGATCCATGCGCTCTTAACGCGTATTGGATCGGATTTTAATGCAAAAAGAATTTAAAATAATAATGAAGATTAGATTTTGTTTGATTAAAATCGGTTGTTGTGTTTGTTGTTTTTAAATGGTCATGCTACGTGTGCGCATGGGTTCATCTAGGGGCATTGAAGACGTTGGTATGGATGAGGGCTTCTTTTGAAAAAAAGTAGGGGATGAAACCAACTGTTTTAACAGAGTGTTTTCAGCAATAAGATGGGTTTCATTTTGTTTTAGAGTCGTTATTTGGTGTTCTACTTCTAGTCGTGAGAGGGTTGCAGAGCCATCAACGGGTGTTTCGTAATGGTCAGCAATTTCTTTAATTTCTGTTTGTAGTGCATTGGCATAACTATTTTTAAGATAAGTGATTAATGATTGTTTGGTTAGATTTACTAAGAATGAAAAAACAACGCAGGTCATTGCAATTAGTAGGCTGGGTGGAAATACACACCAAACAACAATCGAGGCTATCGCTAATAAATTGGCAACTAATTTTACAAAACAGATGGAGAGATCGCGTTCGTAAGTATTATCCGCACATGCTTTCATCGACGCGCTATAATAATCCGTTGCGGGTGCTAAAGGATTTAGGTAGTGATCAACCACGCCATTCATGATTGTATAAACTGTTTCAATCAGATCAATCACAGACCCTGCGATAAAGAGGCTTACCGCAGGTATGGTCATGACACCTGCTGCTAAAAAACAAAGAACATATCCTACGATGGGTAGTAGATGTTCCAGGGTTTTAAAACATAATTTGACAATTTTGTTAGGGTGGGCAAACGAATTATAAATAATCGCTTTATACCATGAATATAGCAAAGGAAATCCATGGGATAGAATACCAATTAAAGGTGTATTTTTTATGATGTTAAACGTATTGCTCAACCAACGCATGATGATAGGATAAATTTTTTCATACCAGTCTTTGACTTGAACGATGTTTTCTTTCAGGTAAATGGCTAGCCCTGCAAACCCTGTGACTCCTGAGGCTAACAAGAAATAAAGCCACCATCGATGTGCAGGCTTGGTTTGATTGATTTGGTCAATTAATGCAGTTAAGCGCGGGTGATAGGATTCTAGTTTTTTTAATAAGTCATACAGGTTATAGCTATTTTTATAATCCTGTATTTGATTAAGCTGTGTTGTAAACGAAACATGTTGTATTGGATGAAGTGAATTGTCAGTAATATATTGTTTAATCCACTTGGCATAAAGATGAATCGTATTTACAGGTTTACCTGCTTTTAGTTTTTCAATCATGTTGATAAGATGATTTTTATTTTTAAGTTCAATCATCACATCAGGTTGGGAGGGGTGTAGATAGGTTAATGTTTGTGTTGCGTCATGCCAAACATAACAGTTGATTAACCCCTTTTCTTTTGCCAGGATCGGATCCATCAGATGCAATGGTGCTCCACCGATTGATAATGCATCTAAAATTTGATCAACATAATCGTCATATACTGCAGGGGTATGCGTTGATTTTTCAACGGTTTGGTAGCGCGTTTTACAAGCGATATCAAATTTAATGCATTGTTCTTTTAATCGAAGTGTAATTTCTTCTGTCGAATGGCCTCGGAGATAGTCCAGGATGATTTTAACCAGGACTAAATTATCTGCTTCTTTTATTTGCCGTTGTAATGGCATATTAAGCACACCAAGATCAAAAGTTATGCATTATTGTATCAATAAAAAACAATTTTGGCTATAAAAAATTATTTCTCTTCATTTGTTCGATAAATAATTGCCGTACTACCGATTAATTGTATTAACGTCGCATGCAATGTATTACACATTTCTTCAGCGATTAATTGTCGATCACTTTTTTCAGCGCCATTTATTTTAACTTTAATTAGCTCATGAGCAAGTAGAGCAATGTTGGTTTCTTCAATAACAGCCGGTGTGAGTCCCTTATTTCCTAACAAAATAACGGGTTTTAAATGATGTGCGTCAGCTTTGAGTTGTTGCTTTAATGATGAATTCATAAGGATATCCAAAAAATAATTGGCGAATTATTGCACGTTTTGCTGGGAAAAGGTAGTGGAGTTGCGTATGATATACGAAATTATTTTTTTTGTATGGATTGTATGGCTCGCTCTAAGACGAGTAACCGTTGGTTACAAGAACATTTTGATGATATTTACGTTAAAAAAGCGCATGCCGAAGGCTATCGAAGTCGGGCTGTTTTTAAACTTAAAGAAATTGATGAAAAAGAGCGCTTGATTAAACCGGGTATGTCTGTTGTTGATTTGGGAGCCGCACCTGGTGGGTGGACACAATATGCGGCCCAAAAAATGCAAGGCCACGGTACCATCGTAGCATTGGATATTTTGCCTATGGAGCCTCTTGCTGGTGCTACCTTTATTCAAGGTGATTTTCGTGAAGATGATGTTTTAGAACAACTGATGCATTGGATTCCTGAACACAGCGTGGATTTATTATTATCGGATATGGCACCTAATATGAGTGGCACACCTGCTGTTGATATTCCTAGAGCGATGTATCTGGTTGAATTGGCTTATGATGTGAGTCATAAAATGTTAAAACCAGGTGGAACATTATTAATGAAAATTTTTCATGGTACAGGCTTTGATGAGATTGTAAAACAAGCACGTTTACAGTTTAAACAGGTAGTGATTCGCAAACCAAATGCTTCACGATCAAGATCAAGAGAAACCTATTTGCTGGCTAAGGGCTATGG
>CAZNVR010000214.1:0-2702 GCA_964576655.1 uncultured Legionella sp.
TGGTTACCATGTGCATTGGAACTGGCATGGGAGCTGCCGCTATTTTTGAAGCGCTTTAGGTTTTGTGATTCAGATTAATAATTGTAAGTTGGGCCTCATTGTTGAGTGATGCCCACCAGCTTTACACCAGGCCTAGATGTTAGCCTGGATACAGTCATTTATCTTTGTACATGACAGATTTTTTGTCATGTACAGAGCGCCTTCACACTAAAGTGTTTATTTTTTGTTTCACCTGGTTTATAATGATCTTCTTTGAGTCAAGATGGTGATAAAATGAGTAATTTGATTGCAATGTCGAGAGAATGTTTAACCGGTTTTTCGTTTACAATGTTTCATGAAAATAATTTTGTATCTTATGGAAAGGGTGATTATAAAGCTACAAAAGACGCGTCTATCAGCTATTCTTCAGTATCATCTTTATTAAAAAACGCCCCGCCTGTTGTTAGTGACGTCCTAACCGACATGGCCATGTTTGTTCTTCTTCCGCTTGAACTCGGGACAAATGCTGTTACGCTTCTTCTTTTGAGTCTTGTAATTATCCCCTATGGTGTTAAGAACTATTTATTTAAGGATAATTTGGATGGTGTATTGGCTGGTGGGTGTGCTACAGGGGTAGGTGTGGCGCTCTTGTTTTTAATGGCAGCATCACCATGTGCTAGTTTATTTAAAGCGGTTACTCGTTGTTATGCTTCTATGACTCCAAATGATGACAACAAGTGCGAGGCTACCATTGCAAAAGAAGAGGGTGATATAAAAGAACACGCCCTGTCATATATTGGTTAATTTGATCCAATCTATATTTGTTGATCTTTTGTACAAAATGAATTACAATTTACCATAAAGTCAAGATAAGGACGTGATGATATGGTAAATTTTTTTGAGACAAAGATAGAAAGCGTGGGTGCTTCAAGCTTAGCAAGTGTCGCAAATGTTCTTGTGTTAAATCGTTTTACGCCGTACGGAAAGGGCGATTATACGCGCATAGAGGAGTCATTCATCTATCCTGAACAACAACTATTCTCCTGGATATCTGATGTTGACAATCCTGTAGTAAAAGAGATTTTAGAGGACATCGCTCTTTTTTTTATTTGGCCTATAAAATTTGGTATGGCTGCATGCCTTAGTGCTTGCGTAATGCCTGTTTTTGCTCTACTTTGTTCCCCGTTTATTATCATTGCGGCTCTTGTTACGTCAGTTATCGGGCAATTTGATCAATTTTTTCTGGGCATGGTTGATTTGATGTTGATCCCACCATTTTTTTTATTGCTTGCGGCAGCATCACCCATCATTAGCTTGTGTGTAGCAGGTACTCGTTGCTACGCGTCTATAACGGAATCTGATGAGCCAACGTCAAACCTGTTAAGCCCCTAATCCTTGCCAGCATTGGGTATAGTTTTTTTGTCTTGATTCATGCTCAAATGCTTGCTCTGTAATCAACCATGGCTCCCGTGATTCAAACATAAATGCCAGCGTATTTCTAAACCGCATGGGTTTGAGTTGTTGTTGAATCGCATTGTGATAGGTGATGGTATCAGGCCCATGAGGCGTCATGCAATTGTGAATACTTATACCACCTATTTCAAATCCTGATGATTTTGCGTCATATTCTCCTTTAACAAGCCCCATGAACTCACTCATGACATTACGATGAAAATAGGGTGGTCTAAATGTGTGTTCAGCAACCATCCAGCGAGGAGGGAAAATAACAAAATCAATGTTTGCTACGCCAGGGGTATCACTTTCTGAGGTGAGCACTGTAAAAATGGATGGGTCTGGATGATCAAAGCTGACGCTGTTCATGGTGTTAAATAATGATAAATCGTAACAATAAGGAGCATAGTTACCGTGCCAGGCGACAACATTTAAAGGAGAATGGTTGCTCTGTGCAATCCATAGTTGTTGTTGAAATTTACATAACAGGTTGACAGGTTCAATATTTTTTTCAAAAGCGGCTGTTGGATAAAGAAAATGCCTGGGATTAGCCAAACCATTTGCACCTATTAATCCCAATTGAGGTAATGTAAAAGGTGTGCTTGAATTTTCACACACATAGCCTTGAGCATACGAATCAATCAACTCTACCTTAAAATATATGCCTCGTGGAATGACACCAATGCTTCCTGGATTTAGTGTGATGACACCTAATTCTGTATGTAAATGTATAGCGCCTAATGAAGGAACCAACAACATTTCCCCATCTCGATTACAAAAGTATCGTTGAGTCATGGATTGATTGCATTGATATACATACGTATTTGCTAAACCGTTGCCAGCCACATGAAATAAACCATCGATAAAATCTTGTGTTGCATCGGGTTTTTTCAATGCAGACCACCGCATGGGATTAGGCGTTTGTAAACGTGCTTTATCGCTTACCAATGGGTGGGGTAAATGTATAAAATCACTATGTACTACGGATGGAACAAGACGATATAACCAACTATGGAGATTATTGTGTCTTGAACGAGTAAAAGCGCTGCCACTGAGCTGCTCAGCATATAACCCTAAATTACAATGCTGGGGCGAGTTTTGTTGTGTAGGTAATGCACCAGCAATGGCTTGCGTTTGATGATGATTGCCAAATCCTGCCAACGTCATAATACCTCCTTGTTTTTTTATAAATAGTACGGCAAATGACACGCTATGGATAGGGCGTGTTGACAATTGCTCCGCCCGCCTACGTGCCTCGGCTTGTCCGAGGC
>CAZNVR010000215.1:0-2666 GCA_964576655.1 uncultured Legionella sp.
TTCATGAATCAAGGCTATTTTTAATAAATCAGAGCTCGGCAACATGGCTAGAACTTGACTTTTTACAAGTCCGTCGTATTCCACAAAAGGTATTTTTGGCACGAGTTCCTCAACTAACGACAGAGCTATATTTACATTGTAGTTATTAACTATTGATATATCCAGCACCAGCTACTGCATGCAATCATGCACGGCTGTCCTGATTCGCTTTCTTTTCTTTCGTCAATCAATCAAATCAACTATCATATGCCAGCTTAGATGGAGTAGTGATAATGAATAACATTCTAATTTCAGGAGCCGGGATTGCTGGACTGTGCCTAGCGAGACAACTTAAACATCATGGCATTGCTTACACTATAATTGAAAAAAAATCACAACTTGACGCACTCGGAACAGGTATAGCATTGCCTGCGAATGCTGTTCGTGCGTTACGTCATATAGGGCTAGCAGAATTTATTGATACCTTACACCAAGTCAATAGTATTATTTATTCACGTGCCAATGGAAAAGTGATTAGCCAGGCTTCTTTATTAGATGAACCACTCAATGTAGATAAATTTGTAGCGCTTGATCGCACAACACTACTGAGCGCATTGCAAGACAACGCTCAACATGATATCCATTTTAACACCACAATTACCAACATAAAGCATCAACGTTCAGGAGTGGATGTTATATGTTCGAATCCTGAGCTCAATGGCCATTACCAAGCGGTGATTGGTGCAGATGGCATTCATTCCACTGTACGTGAATTAAGTTTTCAATCATCCAAATTGATAGATTTAAACGTGACAAATTGGCGGTGGATTTGTGAGTACCCAACAAACAATATACAACCTACTTACATGTTTGGAGTAACGAATTTATTTTTGGCATATCCAATTGGACAAAATCGAATTTACTGCTACGCGCAACAATCCGATCGCTCAAGTCAATATCGAAACCCAAATGAAGCAACTAAAAATTTAAATCAACTATTTGCAAATTATAAAGGGATAGCAAAGCCATTATTAGATAAAATACCTTCCAATCAGCACATCTACACAGGCCGATTGCGTTCAGTGTCAGTACCTTTGTTTACACGACAACAGGTAGCATTAATAGGTGATGCAAGTAGCGCTTGCTCACCGATGTTACAGCAAGGTGCGGCTAGCGCCTTTGAAGATGCAATTGTTTTATCTGAGTTATTGGCTCATTTCTCTGCCAAAAAAGCGTTAGCGCTTTATCAATGCTACCGTACAGAGCGCGTTAATTGGATAGTTAAAACATCCGATGATTCTATCAAATCATTTGTTAAAATAAACTCACCATTCGCAGCAATGCTAAGAAACTTATTGATTAAACGCAACGGCCCTCTTAACGTGCTGGGTTGGAGAAAGCTATTATCAGTATGCCCTCTTGAGGGTTTAACAGCGTTTATTGAATCAAATTCAAAGGAAAACGTTATATGAAATTACGCCGCGTATTAACAGAGCATGGACCACAAGTCGAGGCACTAAAAACATCTGCTCCCGAGCAGTGGGTTCGATTGTCTCATATTAGCTCGTTGAATGATGTACAAGAACAATTTTCTAAAAACAATCTAACAACCAGCATTCTTGCTGTTCTTGAATTAGGTCATGAAGGTTGGCACGTTCTCTCAGATAAGGTGAATCAGTGCAATGTCATAACATCAGACTCAACGATTGTTTTACCGTTTCAACCGTTATCATTTCGAGATTTTCTATTGTTCGAAAAACACTTTATTGACGCATCTCGTGGCTTTGTAAAACGTTTTTTACCTCGACAATATAAAATCACAGCGTGTTATGAATCATTAACAGGCAAAATATTTCCTAAATTTAAACCCTCTGCACTTTGGTATAAACAACCGCTTTATTATTTTGGTAACCATTTAAATTTCATTACAACAGGTGAGGAGATTCTTAAACCTAGCTATACACAAGCCTTGGATTATGAATTAGAGCTAGGAGCCATTCTTGCTAAACCGCTTCTAAATGCATCGCCAGCTGAAGCTGAAAAGGCAATTGGTGGTTATGTTGTGTTGAATGACATTAGCGCAAGGGATGTACAACTGGCTGAGATGAAATCCGGTTTTGGTCCACAAAAGGCCAAGCATTTTTTAAATGCCATGTCACATATTGTTGTTACAGCAGACGAAATCAGTGACCGTATCGATCAATTGCAAGGCAGTATCAGTATTGATGGTATAACGTGTGCTGCTTGTACAACCTCAACGATGCAATATTCCTTAGGCGAAGCCATTGCCTATGTTTCTCGGCATGAGCAACTGCATGTTGGCGAATTATTTGGTTCTGGAACATTACCAGGTGGAAGTGGCATGGAAAACGATCATTGGGTACATTCTGGTAATCTGTTGACGTTAGAGATTAATGATATTGCCAAATTAACCAATAAAATTATTTAGAACCTTTCATTTATTTTTAGCTTTGTACCGTCTCTAAATTGCAGCGTCGCTAAGACGCTTTAAAAATCCTGCCGTACAGAGTATTTTTACTCACACATACCGTTATCCCACCTTAACTATGGTATAACGCTCAGTAAGCAGGCATCACTAACTATCTAGAAAAATTCTTAGCCAAAGCCTAACAAGACAGATGTTATAGATAGTTAGTGATGCCTGCCGAATTGATTTAAATTGGAGA
>CAZNVR010000216.1:0-1145 GCA_964576655.1 uncultured Legionella sp.
TAGAAAAAGTAAAAATATTCCAATAATGATGCTGGTAATAACGATACTGCTACCAAAAAAAGGGGTCAGCTGTCGTATGGTTAGGATTTCTACTGAAATAGTAATGAATCCTTCAAGTAAAAGAATGAGAAGCAGTGCTCGATACAAAGGAATGCCTTAATAAGTTATTTATTGTTTAGGAATACAGTGCAAACGCATTTTATTTAATTAGCTACAGTGCTTTTATCTAAGATGCGTTACTCGGTACTGAGAATATAATAAAGTACATATTATTTGCTGCAATTACAATTTAATTATTGCAGAAAAATCCAGATCCCCCATCCCCTTATCATTTAATTGTTGATACAGTGTTGTGGCGTGCTCACCGAGTGATGTTTTAATTCCAGTATGATCTGCTGCATGTTGACTTAACATTAAATCTTTTAACATCATTGCAGCTGTAAACCCAGCTTGATACCCTTGATTTGCAGGGACTTGTTCTAATATGTTGGGCACTGGAACATATTGGTTCATAACCCAACATTGTCCTGAGGCATGCGTGACTACTTCATGTAGTTTTTGAGGTGACAATCCAAGTTGTTCTGCTAATCTAAATGCCTCAGAAACAGCAATCATCGAAATTCCCAATATCATATTATTACATATTTTAGCCGCTTGTCCGCTGCCGGCATCTCCTGCATGAATAATGGTTTTTCCCATGCAGGATAATATAGGTTTTGCGGTTAAAAAATCAGTCATCGACCCACCAACCATAAAGGTTAATGTTGCATTTTCAGCACCTTTAACACCACCTGAAACGGGTGCATCTAACGTAATTAAATGATGTTCTTGACCTTTTTGATGTATTGCTCTGGACGTGTCAACATCAATGGATGAGCAATCTATAAAGAGAGTATTGGGTTTGCAGGCCATAAATAAACCTGTATCACTACAGCATACTTGTGTGACTTGTTCGCCTGTTTGCAACATAGTGATGAGAATATCTTGTTGATGGGCGGTATCGGATAATTTAGCCGCTTTAATGCCGCCGGCTTTACCAAAGGCATCTAACGATGCACGTTGTAAGTCAAACCCTGTGACACGATGACCTGCTTTAACGAGATGAGTCGCCATGGGTAATCCCATATGGCCTAACCCAACAAATC
>CAZNVR010000216.1:1155-2631 GCA_964576655.1 uncultured Legionella sp.
TCCAATATTCGCCATGTTTATCCTTAATTATGGGTTGGCATGCTAAATAAGCCTTCGTTCATATCCGTATCTAGCCATTTACTTGTGATCGTTTTTTGCTTTGTATAAAAGTGAATACTTTCTTCACCATGCATATTGGTATCACCAAAGGATGAGTTTTTCCAACCCCCAAAAGGGTGGTTTGCTATAGGTACAGGAATGGGGAGGTTAATTCCCACCATCCCGACGTTCACTTGTTGAGCGTATTCTCGTGCCGTAAAACCATCGCGTGTAAAAATAGCGCACCCATTTCCATATTGATGACGATTGACTAGAGCCAAAGCCTCATTAAAATGATTTACGCGCACGATGACCAACACGGGGCCAAATAGTTCTTGTTGATAAATCGCCATGGATTCGTTGACATGATCAAATAATGTAGGTCCTAAAAAATAACCATTTGGATAATTGGGGTGAATAAATTTACGCCCATCAATGAGTAATTGAGCCCCATCTTTTTCACCTTGGTTGATTGCATCTATGACGCGTAATCGATGAGTGTTACTGATTAAAGGCCCCATATCACAATTCGGCGCATCTCCTGCATCGATAGTCATTTTTTTGATGAGAGGGGTTAGGTGAGCAACAAGGCTATCGGCGGTATGTGTACCTACCGCAACAATGACAGAAATCGCCATGCATCGTTCACCTGCTGATCCAAACGCCGCACCTATCAGTGCACTGGCTGTTTTTTTCAAATCAGCATCCGGCATAACGACGGCATGATTTTTAGCACCACCAAATGTGTGAGCTCGAATCCCTCTGCTTGTCGCGGTTGTATAAATGGATTTAGCCACCGCTGTAGACGCTACCGCTGTGAAGGCATGAATATCTGGATGATGTAATAGGTAATCAACCGTATTTTTATCTCCATGGACACAGTTGACTACTCCAGGAGGTAAACCTGCATCACTGAGTAACTCCATCAACCGCACTGGTGCTGATGGATTTTGTTCGGATGGTTTAAGAATAAAGCTGTTGCCACAGGCAATGGCTGGAATCATCATCCATATTGGAACCATAACAGGAAAGTTAAATGGAGATACGCCCGCGCATACGCCTAAAGGTTGGCGTATTGTATGGCAATCGATGTGATTGGACACGTTTGTTGAGAAACGTCCTTCTAACTGCGTTACAATCCCACAATAATATTCAACTGCTTCAATGCCGCGAGCAATCGATCCCATCGCATCTTCAATGGTTTTCCCATGCTCGCGAGTAACGATTTGTGCTAAATCACGTTGGTATTTTTCTAAAAGCTCACGAAATTTAAACAAAATCTGTGCACGTTTAATGGCAGGTGTGTTTGCCCATGATGTTTGGGCTGTTTTGGCGGCAGCAATCGCCTGGTCACAAACCATGTTACTTGCAAAATACACGGTTCCAATGGGTTCGCCTAATGCGGGATTATAGATGGTGTGAGCTGAGTGATTGGTC
>CAZNVR010000217.1:0-1613 GCA_964576655.1 uncultured Legionella sp.
GATTGCGATTATTGTTAGTCAATTTAATTATGAGATAACGCAAGCGCTTCTGGATGGCGCGATGCAGCGATTAACTGCTGCTGGATTTAGCGAGAAAGACATTACATTAGTTGAAGTGCCTGGAGCCATTGAAATTCCATTAATTGCAAAACGATTGGCAAAAAAAAGCAAATATGCTGCTATAATAGCCTTTGGTGCTGTTATTCGTGGTGAAACCACACATTATGATTACGTTTGTCAGCAAGTAAGCGATGGTTGTCAACGAGTCACATTAGATTATGAAACACCTGTGATTTTTGGTGTTTTAACTACAGAAAATGAATCTCAAGCCTGGGATAGGCTGGGTGGAACACACGGGCATAAAGGCGTTGATGCGGTGGATTGCGCGTTGGCAATGCACAGTATTTTACAACAATGTTAGGATTATCCATGACAAACTATATATTCATCACGGGCGGGGTCGTATCTTCTTTAGGCAAAGGTATTGCCGCGGCTTCTCTTGCCGCAATTCTTGAAGCACGTGGTCTTAAGGTCACATTAATTAAATTAGACCCTTATATTAATGTCGATCCAGGAACAATGAGTCCATTTCAACATGGTGAGGTATTTGTAACGGATGATGGAGCCGAAACAGATCTTGATTTAGGTCACTATGAACGATTTGTTCGTACAACGATGACGCGATTAAATAATTTTACCTCCGGAAAAATATACGAAAACGTGATTAAAAAAGAACGACGTGGTGACTATTTAGGGGGAACTGTTCAAGTTATTCCGCACATTACCAATGAAATTAAACGAAATATTAAACAGGGTGCTGAAGGGTTTGATATTGCAATGGTTGAAATTGGTGGAACAGTGGGTGATATCGAATCATTGCCTTTTCTTGAAGCCATTCGACAATTACGTATAGAGCAAGGTGCTCAACATACATTATTTATTCATTTAACATTAGTTCCTTATATTGCAACATCAGGGGAAACTAAAACCAAGCCTACACAACATTCAGTGAAAGAGTTACGTTCTATCGGTATACAACCCGATGTTTTAATTTGTCGTTCAGAACAGCCCTTGTCTGAGCATGATTGCGCAAAAATCGCATTGTTTACGAATGTTGAAAAAGAGGGTGTTATTTCGTTACCTGATGCAAAAAGCATTTATCAAATTCCTATGATTTTACATCAACAAAAATTAGATGAAATTGTAGTGAAAAAATTTGCAATGACTCCACACGATGCTGATTTAAGTGAATGGCAAGCGGTAGTTGATGCACAAGCTGTTAAAACAATGACTGTAAAAGTAGCCATTGTAGGTAAATATACTGAATTAAGTGATGCATATAAATCGATTAATGAAGCACTAAATCATGCTGGAATTCATACACAAACGCGCGTTGAAATTTCATATATCGATGCGTATTTGGTAGAGGCGCACGGAACAAAATTACTAGAAAGTATGGATGCTATTTTAATCCCAGGTGGTTTTGGTGAGCGTGGTGTTGAAGGAAAAATCAAATCCATTCAATATGCACGTGAGAATAAAATTCCGTTTTTAGGGATTTGTTTAGGTATGCAAACAGCAATTATTGAGTTTGCACGCAATGTAGCCGGACT
>CAZNVR010000217.1:1623-2580 GCA_964576655.1 uncultured Legionella sp.
CGAATTCCACTGAGTTTGATAAAACAACAGCTTATCCTGTGATTGGTTTAATCAGTGAATGGTTAGAACATGACGGACGTATTGTGTCGCGTGATGAAAATAGTGATTTAGGTGGCACTATGCGTCTTGGAGCTCAATTATGTAAATTGGATGCAGACTCTCTTGCGCGCAAAGTATATGGAAAGCCTGAAATTATTGAGCGTCACCGACACAGGTATGAAGTAAATAATGCATTTATTGAGACATTAGTTGAGCATGGTTTAATTATTGCTGGTCGTTCAACAGATGGTAATTTAGTTGAAATGGTTGAGTTGGCTGATCACCCTTGGTTTATTGCTTGCCAGTTTCATCCAGAATTTAAATCTACACCGCGTGATTGTCATCCGTTATTCAAAGATTTTGTATTGGCTGCTCGTGATTATCGTCATAAAAAGGAATTGGTATGAAGTTGTGTGGTTTTGAGGTAGGAATTGATTCACCGTTGTTTTTAATCGCCGGTCCTTGTGTGATTGAAAGCGAGGAGCTTGCTTTGGAAACGGCAGGCTATTTAAAAGACATTTGTCACCAGCTGGGGTTGTCTTTTATTTATAAGTCATCTTTTGATAAAGCTAATCGCTCATCCATTAGTAGTTATCGAGGTCCTGGTTTTGAAAAAGGGTTGATGATCCTTGAAAAAGTTAAAACACAAGTGGGTGTACCTGTTTTAACAGATGTTCATGAAGATTCTCCATTATTAGAAGTCGCTAGTGTGGTTGACGTGTTACAAACACCGGCTTTTCTATGTAGACAAACGAACTTTATTCAAAGTGTGGCTGCGTTAAATAAACCGGTTAATATCAAAAAAGGGCAGTTTTTAGCCCCGTGGGACATGACACATGTTGTTGCTAAGGCTCGTGCTACAGGTAATCAACACATCATGGTGTGTGAGCGTGGAGCAAGTTTTGGTTATAATAATTT
>CAZNVR010000218.1:0-2572 GCA_964576655.1 uncultured Legionella sp.
GCAATCGGGAATGCAGGTTGATTATCAGTTATGGCTTTAATATGTAACATATTTATACTCCTGCAATAGGCATCCAGTGCCGTTGAGATCTTAAAAAACTTATTTAATCACTAAAAAATGCCCTAATTTCTCTTGTTTGGTTTTCAAATAAGATTGGTTATCAGGGGTAGATAATACAACAAGAGGGACTCGCTCTGTCACTTGAATACCATAATGATTTAACGCATCGACTTTATGAGGGTTGTTAGTTAATAACCGTATTGCGTTAATCTTCATGTGTTTTAATATTTGATAGGCAACCCCATAATTTCGACTATCCACAGGCAATCCCAGTTGCACATTGGCATCTACCGTATCAAAACCCTGTTCTTGTAGAGCATATGCTTTTAACTTATTGGTTAATCCTATTCCACGCCCTTCTTGACGTAAATAAATTAAAACGCCTCCCTCTTTCGCAATTAAAGAGAGCGATTGTTCTAACTGTGCGCCACAATCACATTTACAAGACCCAAATACATCGCCTGTGATGCATTCAGAATGAATTCGCACTAATGGCGATTTACCTGATTCTTTAGCTGGTTTAACGAGTGCAAAGTGTTCAGCATGATCCAATTGATTTGTAAACAATGTCATGATGAAATCCCCATGCCGCTCCAGGGGCAGGCGTGTTTCAACGCTAGGCTCAACCAGGGTTTCATGACGAATTCGATAATCAATCAAATCTTTTATTGCTGCAATTGAAATATTGTGTTGTTTAGAGAAATGAATCAATTGCTCACGTCGACTCATTGTGCCATCTTCGTTGATAATTTCACAAATGACTGCAGCAGGGGTTAATCCTGCCATACGTACTAAATCGACACTGCCTTCGGTTTGTCCTGTACGTTTAAGTACCCCTCCCTCACGTGCTCGCAAAGGAAAAACATGTCCCGGAGAAATAATATCAGCCGGTTTACTGTCGGATTTAATGGCCACTTGAATGGTATGTGCACGATCTTGTGCTGATATCCCTGTGGATACACCACTTGCTGCCTCAATTGATACAGTAAATGCTGTTCCATAGGGTGAGCGATTATGACTCGTCATCATTGGAAGATTGAGCTTGTCAATAAGTTCTTCTGCCATAGGAAGACAAATAAGACCTCGCCCAAATCGCGCCATAAAATTAATGGCATTAGCATCTGCATGTTCAGCGGCAATAACCAGATCGCCTTCATTTTCACGGTCTTCATCATCGACCAAAATCACCATACGACCTTGTTTTAGATCTCGAATGGCCTGTTCTATGGTGATAAACTGATTCATCATGTTTTAAACCTCAAATTGTGTCTAGGCACAGTATAACCTTCTCTAACGTAACACGGCCTTTTGCAAAAGATAAATGGTATCACAAGCTGTAAAGCCACCAATAATCATTTCGACATAGATTCAAATGACCAATCTAATTGTGCGATCATGTTATCGCCTTTAGGGTGCCACTGAATAGAAAAAGGACGATTAAATAATGTTGTGTTATTCCAGGCAGAAATAGCCATTTTGCCCAAAACAGATGGAACAAGATAAACATAGGTACGATTAATCAAACCTGCATTATGCAACGCATTAAACAATGTACTTCCCGCCTCAACCCAAACATCATGATACCCTAATTGACCCAAATGATTAATGACAGCATTTAAATCAAGATGATTATCAATAGATGGCATGAGATAATATGAACAATGATGAGAAGATGTTTTAGGTGCACAAGCCACATGATAAATGTGACAATGCGTTGCATGATGAAAGACTTGAGCCTCAAGATTAAGTGTAAGTTGGCTATCTAATATAGCTATAGGCTTTGAGACTGTTTTATCCACTAATCGACTATTCAATAAAGGATTGTCAATATGAATAGTGCGAGCTGTTGTTAAAATGACATCTGTATGGAGCCGTTGTTCATGAGTAAACTCCGAACACAAGGCATTGGAAAGCATAACCCGTTCATTATGTCGTCCTATTTTACCATCAAATGTTTGAGCAATTTTAGCAGTAACAAACGGTTTTCCTGTACGTGTCCAGTGCCAATAGCTTTGATAAAAATCATTGATTTCAGAAACCGGATAATGCAAAGCAGAAATACCATGTTGTTGAAGAATAGCAGGTGTATGATTGCTTTGTACTAAAGGATTAGGATCTGAATAAGCATAAACGATGTGCTTAATGCCTGACTTAATAATTGCGTCAACACAAGGTGGAGTTCGTCCCCAATGATTGCAAGGTTCTAAAGTCACATATATAGTAACATCAGGGCAGTTTTCAGGAAGTGCTTTTAAAAGTAACACTTCTGCGTGCGGAGTACCCGCGCCTTGATGCCAGGCTCGTGCTATAATTTTTCCATATTGAACCGCTATAGCACCCACGCTTGGATTGGGCGCACATATACCGCGCCCAAGCTGAGCTTGTTTTAAAGCCTCAAGCAGAAACTGTTTATGCATCGTTTAATCACGCATTCAAATAAGTGCGTAGAATAACAAATTATTCAATTTTTGAGTAGGCCTAATGACTTTGTTAACGTTAATGACTCTACAAA
>CAZNVR010000219.1:0-2538 GCA_964576655.1 uncultured Legionella sp.
CTGTACAAAGCCATTTCCTTAAATCCCAGTGGCATAGAAGGAAATGGCTTTGTACAGACTAACTCGCCTTGAGCTTCGCAAATAGAATGGCCTTGCTCATCATAAACATCAAGACTCATGCCTAGTCCAATGCATTGTAATTCACCACGGTAAATGGGTAACAAAGGATTGCCTAATGCAAAACAGGAGATAATATCTGTTCCACCTGAAATAGAACTTAGTTGTACGCCGGGTTTTACGTTTTGATCTACAAAATCATATTGTTCTGGTAATAAAGGGGAGCCTGTTGAAAGAATGCAACGTAAATCACGCATAGAATAGCGTTCAACAGGTTTAAAAGTTGAATGCTCAATACAGGCTAAAAATTTGGGGCTGGTTCCAAAAACAGTAATTTTTTCATCTTCAATTAGTTGAAATAAACGTGTTGCATCAGGAAATGTAGGGGAGCCTTCATACAAGGTGATGGTCGCACCAAGTGCTAGCGTAGACACCATCCAATTCCACATCATCCAACCACATGTGGTGTAAAAAAACAGGTTATCTTTGGGATGAATGTCGGTATGCAGCCCCAATTCTTTCACATGCTGTAGTAGCGTACCCCCTGTGCTGTGGATAATGCATTTGGGTTTGCCGGTCGTTCCTGAAGAAAATAAAATATACAATGGATGCTCAAAGGGGAGCGAGCAGTAAGTCAATGTGCTGCAGGGTTGTAAAAAATCGTCCCACATCACGTGCTTAGGTATGGATTCAATATCAACAGCGTCTTGAATGACAGGGCAAATGACAACATGGGTAAGAGAAGGCATCAGTCTGCAGAGCTCTTGAATTTTTGTGTGTTCTAAATGTGTTTTCCCATGATAATCATGACCATTACACACAAATAAAATTTTAGGCTCAATTTGTCCAAGTCTATCAAACGCAGCATTGGCACCAAAATCTGATGAACAAGATGACCAAATGGCGCCTAGGGATGCTGTTGCTAGCATGGCTATCACCGTGTAATCTACATTGGGCATGATGGCAGCAACTCGATCGCCTGCAATAACACCGGCTCGCGTCAGACCTGCAGCACATTGCGCAACTTGCTCTTTAAGTGCTTTATAGGACAATGCTCGACGCTTGCCTTGTTCATCAATACTCACCAATGCTATTTTATCGTCGTCACCTGATAATAATTGCTCGGCAAAATTAAATGTTGCACCTTTAAACCATTGTGTATTCATCATGTCATGCGCATGATTAACTATTTCATGGGCAGGCGTTGTAAATGTGATATTAAAATAATCAGCAACGCTTGGCCAGAATAGTTCAGGGTAGTTGATTGACCAGCGGTGCAGCGCCTCATAACTCATCAACGATTGTTGATATTTGTCTTCCAAAAAACGCATGAATTGCCACATATGCGTGTGTTGTTTGTCTTGGGGGGTCCATATTGGAGTGTTCATTCTCTCTATCCTTATTGCTGCCAGAGCCCATCTGTGGGATAATTTTTTTCTACAAATGCATATCCTACACAGGTGAACCAATGGAAGACAATAAGCAAAAAGCACTTAGTGCCGCTCTCGCACAAATCGAACGACAATTTGGTAAAGGCTCTGTGATGCGTATGGGTGATAGTAACCTTGGGCGTGACATTGAGGCGATATCAACAGGCTCACTTGGTTTGGATATTGCACTAGGTATAGGTGGTTTACCTAAAGGGCGTATCGTTGAAATCTATGGCCCTGAATCATCTGGTAAAACTACACTTACATTACAAGTCATTGCAGCCTGTCAACGCAATGGAGGCACAGCAGCTTTTATTGATGCTGAACATGCACTTGATCCCGGTTATGCTGAAAAATTAGGCGTTAAAGTAGAAGAACTACTTATTTCACAGCCTGATACCGGTGAACAGGCTTTAGAAATTACGGATATGTTAGTGCGTTCGGCTGCAGTTGATGTGGTTATTGTGGATTCTGTTGCTGCATTAACACCTAAAGCTGAAATTGAAGGCGAGATGGGTGATACTCATGTTGGCTTGCAAGCGCGACTCATGTCACAAGCTTTACGTAAATTAACAGCAAACATTAAACGTTCTAATACATTGGTTATTTTTATTAACCAAATTCGTATGAAGATTGGTGTAATGTTTGGTAGCCCTGAAACCACAACAGGTGGTAATGCACTGAAGTTTTATGCTTCTGTTCGTTTGGATATTCGTCGTACTGGTTCGATTAAGAAGGGCGACGATGTTGTGGGGAATGAGACACGTGTTAAAGTGGTTAAAAACAAAGTCGCACCTCCCTTTAGACAAGCAGAGTTTGATATTCTGTACAACGAAGGTATTTCACGTGAAAGTGAAGTCATTCATCTGGCAACAGAAATGGGTTTGATTGAAAAATCAGGCGCTTGGTACAGTTATAATTCAGAAAAAATTGGCCAAGGTAAGGAAAACGTTCGAACTTATTTGAGAGAGCATCCTCAATTGGCTCAAGACTTGGAACAAAAAATTAGAACAGAATACTTAGTGAACCGGAAGCCGACGACACGCGTGAG
>CAZNVR010000220.1:0-2412 GCA_964576655.1 uncultured Legionella sp.
AATCGTGCCTTAGAAGAATATTTTGGTCGCGAAACATCATGCATGGTTATTAGACAACCATTAGAAACATGTGATGCTTTAAGCCAATTTGATATCTATGTAACTGTTGTTGGTGGTGGAATTTCTGGCCAAGCCGGTGCTATTCGTTTAGGGATTGCTCGTGCATTGGTTGCTTATGATGAGCACGGTATTCCTGAAGGCACAGAGCCTCGTCCTGACTCACATCGTAGAAAATTACGTGAACGTGGTTTATTAACACGTGACTCACGTCGTGTAGAGCGGAAAAAAGTTGGTTTACACAAAGCACGTCGTGCTACTCAGTACTCCAAACGTTAATTTCAGCTTTATATCAAACCCCACTTTATGTGGGGTTTTTTTTACTCAATATTTAGGGACGTTACCTAATGAAACCTGCCTGGCACACCTTGTTCGCAATGGTTTTTCGGTGCATTTTGATGAGTCAACCCAACGAGCGCGTTGGGTCAGGTTGCATGACTCAATTATGAATAAACAGAGGGTTTTGGAAGATTATCTAGTGCGTTGTTTTGCTTATCAGTATACGTGTCGTTCTTCTCTTTAAATATGGATAAACGCTGTAAAGGTGGTGGTTGCGTATCGATTAAATCAGTAGAGGATTGTTTTTGTTCTTCAAGAAAAGAAAGCATATAGTTGACGAATTGAGTTACAGCCAATTGAGAGGCGTTTTTAGCCTGTGCAAGCAACATGGAATATACAATCAGACTGATCATATGAAGAGTAAGCGGGGATTTTCCCTTTGGTGATAGCACGAAAATCAGAGCCATACCTAAGAGCGTGGCCTTGATTTGAGAAGAATAGATACGCTTGGATTTATTTGCAGGAAGTGATGAGCCTGTTAAAAAAAGATTCAAATCATTCGTATGTTCCCAGTCAATAAATACGATGGTTTGATTACCATAAGCGTTTAGTAATTTTAGATAAAGATATATTTCCAAATGCCATTTTTGTAAGGCATTCAGTTTATGATTTTGATATCTCCCCGAAGCTAAAAAAACGTCTAAATGATTGGCATGCCGTTGAATCCATCCTGCATAGAATACCGAGCCATCGTAATGTTGATCAGGCATTGCCAAAGAAGGATGCCCGTAGCGATCGTCAGTATCAATGTATTGATGCAGTGAGCAGTCAATTTTATTGAGTAAATTGGTATTTCCTTCATTTACATAAGCATTTTTGATACCTAGAGCAAGCGTTAAATCGCCACGTAGTGCCCAAATGATTTTGTCATTTATACAGAGAGGGAAACAATGCTCAATATTACAATAAGCAGGATTAATGGCTTGTTCTTGTGGATATTTATAGCTGGCATTAACGGTAGGGAATGTTTTAATGCATTCGCTCATCAGTTGAAGCAATAAATCTTGTTTCATTTTTTAGTCAACGTTGTTTTTTATGCGCATCTTAACATAAAAAACGATCAACAAGAAAAATTTATGTATTTAGATTGCATTTAAAGCGCATTGGAGTGGTTGTTCAGGGATTTGGTCATGCTTTTTTATCTCTAATCGAGAACCACTAGACCGCTGTAAGATTTAATGAATCACAGGGTAATCTATCCCATAGACTTAATACATATCCTCCACCACCAGATCCTGTTGGTTTAACAGCCAATGCACCTTGATTACGCAGGTGCTGCATATGTTGCTGTAAGGCCGGATAGATTAAGCCCCATTGCAAAAAGCAATCTGAAGCGCTATTAATGGCTTTTGTTAATAAGAAAAGATTTTGGTATTCCAGAGCCTTTTTTGCATCTAAAACACTGGCATGCATTTGTTGATCAATGGCTTCGGCTTGTATCGGATTGATTTGCCAGATATTTTTTACCGCTTCGATACACTTGGATGTTACTCCAACCTGACCACAGCTAGACAAAAACCATTTTGGTTGCCAAGCGGGTGTAATGGATGTTGTATTTGTTTGTTGAAAATATATGCCTGATGTTGCGGCAACGCCGACGATATCTAAACCACTGCTTTTTCCATGAAATAAATGCTCAAGCTCTTTGGCAAAGTGTAAAATGCTATCTTGTGATAACAATTGTTGGGCTGCAAACCAGCGTGCAATCGCCACACAAAGAGACGCTGAGGCACCTAAGCCTACACCGACTGGAATATTACTTTGTATATGAAAATGACCAGGTATACAGTCTTTTGCATGTCCTAGCAACGTTAGACCATGATTGAGTATTTTTCGTAATAGCTTAAATAAGTCTGGTCCGCTGTCATTATGAATGGACAGTTCAGTCCGTGCATATTGATAATTTAATGTAAGCTTTTTTTCAGAAATGGGAAATACAATCGCAGGATGGCCGCGAAGAACCGCGTGTTCACCTGCCAAAATCCACTTTCCGTGAGTGATTGTTTGAAAATCATA
>CAZNVR010000221.1:0-2397 GCA_964576655.1 uncultured Legionella sp.
GTTGAAACGATTCAAATGATGAAAAAACAAGGCGTAGAGTTATTAATAGAATGTGGTCCTGGCAAGGTATTAAGTGGTTTAACCAAACGAATTGATAAAACCATGCGTGCTATTAGTGTGAATGATTCAGCCAGTTTAGAGAATGCGTTAACCCCGGTATAAGAGGATATGAGTGTGATAAGTTTACAAGATAAAATAGCGCTAGTTACGGGTGCAAGTCGCGGAATTGGTCAAGGTATTCTTCTTAACATGGCTAAAAGTGGAGCTTACGTTATAGGAACTGCCACGACGCCTGAAGGTGCCCAAAAAATTACGGCTCTACTTTCACAAGAAAATTTGGCTGGTGAAGGCGTGGTGTTAGATGTAACGTCAGCTGATAGCGTTACAACGTTGATGACGTATTTATCTTCTAAAGAAAAAACTCCATCTATTTTAGTTAATAATGCAGGTATTACTCGAGATAACTTGTTGTTACGCATGGATGACGAGGAGTGGCTCGATGTGATTGAAACGAATTTGAATTCAGTGTTTCGATTAACAAATGCTTGTTTAAAACCGATGTTTCGCGCTCGTTGGGGGCGAATTATTAGCATTGGCTCTGTTGTCGGGTCTAGTGGAAATTCAGGACAAGTGAACTATACTGCAGCGAAAGCGGGTGTGGTTGGGTTTTCTAAGTCATTGGCTCAGGAAATAGGTAGTAGGGGCATCACTGTGAATGTGGTTGCGCCGGGTTTTATTGATACAGATATGACAGCGGCATTGCCTGATCTTGTAAAAGATGAAATGTTAAAACGAATTCCTATGAAGCGCTTAGGTAGCGTTCAAGACATTGCTAATGTTGTTGTTTTTTTAGCATCTGATTGCGCGAACTATATTACGGGTGAAACCATTCATGTTAATGGTGGTATGTACATGAATTAACAGCGTTGTCGCTGTTAATCAAGTCTCTCCGCTAGATGTAGATTCACAAAGAGACATGTTAAAGCAAATAAATAACAGCAAACTTGCGTTATTTGAATAAATGAATAAACTAACGCACAATATTTTATTTAAACGTTTTATTAACCGTAGAGGAAATACAAGTTATGAGCACAGTAACAGATCGAGTACGTAAAATCGTTGTTGAACAATTGGGCGTTAAAGAAGATGAATTAAAAAATGATGCATCATTTGTAGATGATTTAGGTGCTGATTCGCTAGATACTGTTGAGTTGGTTATGGCTTTGGAAGAAGAATTTGAAACAGAAATTCCTGATGAAAAAGCTGAAAAAATTACAACCATTCAAGAAGCGATTGATTACATTGAATCAAGCATGGGTCAAGAATAAGCATTTATTGCGAGGAGTTATTCATTGAATAAGCGACGTGTAGTTGTTACTGGCTTGGGTATGGTTACCCCTGTTGGCCTAAATACAGAAGAATCCTGGCGAAATATTTTAGCTGGAGTGAGTGGTGTTGGTCCTGTTGAGGATTTTGATACGACTGATTACTCCACTAAAATTTGGGCAAAGGTCAAAAATCTGAATATTGAAGATTACATGCCGCTGAAAGATGCTCGAAAGATGGACTTATTCACCCAGTATGGTGTGATTGCCGCTGATGAAGCATTGGCCGACTCTAAACTTGTGATTGATGAACAATTATCATATCGGATTGGCGTTGCTGTTGGTGCAGGCATTGGTGGCATTCAGACCATTACCAATAACCAGGAACGGTTAATGAGTGGTGGTCCGCGTAAAGTTTCACCCTTTTTTATTCCTGCTGGCATTATCAATATGGTCGCAGGACAGATTTCTATTAGACATAATTTAAAAGGCCCTAATATCTCTGTTGTAACCGCTTGTACAACAGGCACACATAATATCGGCTTAGCTGCTCGTATGATTACTTACGGGGATGCTGATGTGATGGTTTGTGGTGGTGCTGAAATGACAGATACCCCATTATGTTTGGCTGGCTTTTCTGCTGTTCGTTCATTATCAAAACGTAATGATGAGCCTGAAAAAGCATCTCGCCCTTGGGATAAAGACCGCGATGGTTTTGTGATGGGTGAAGGTGCTGGTATTTTAGTCCTGGAAGAATATGAGCATGCCAAAGCACGTGGTGCTAAAATATATGCTGAATTAGTCGGTTTTGGTATGTCTGCGGATGCATATCACATTACATCTCCAGATGAAGACGCAGATGGTGCGTCCAGAGCGTTTGAAGCAACACTTCATGATGCAGGTGTTCTGCCTGAGCAAGTTGATTATATCAATGCTCATGGTACATCGACTTATTTAAATGACAAAAATGAAACAAAAGCAATTAAACGCGTCTTTAAAGAACATGCGTATGAACTTGCTGTGAGTTCAACAAAATCCATGACTGGTCATCTTTTAGGCGCTGCAGGTGCTA
>CAZNVR010000222.1:0-2373 GCA_964576655.1 uncultured Legionella sp.
ACAACACGTGATGTGATGCGTGAGCATATTTTGTTAGATGATATTCCATTGCATGTGATTGATACAGCAGGTTTAAGAGTAAGTGATGATGTTGTAGAAAAAGAAGGCATTAGACGAGCTTGGGTTGAGGTGAGTCAAGCTGATTGTGTTTTGTTAGTTATTGATATTGAATGTGAAGAGAATATTACTGTTTTAAGTGAAGAAATTAAAGCAGCCTTACCTATTGATGTGCCTATTATTCGTGTGTTTAATAAAATTGATAAATCAAATGTATTTGTTAATTCAGAGCCGCAAGCCGTGTATCTTTCTGCAAAATCAGGTGAAGGCCTGTCTTTTTTAAAAGATAAAATTAAACAATCAGTAGGATACCAACCTGCAGAGGGGCAATTTTTAGCAAGAAGAAGGCATATACAAGCATTAAATACAGCGTCAGATTTTTTATTGGCAGGATCTAATCAATTAATCAATCATGCTGGTGAGTTATTGGCAGAAGATTTACGTCTTGCTCATCTATCCTTGTGTGAAATTACAGGCGAATTTACCCCTGATGATCTACTTGGTGAAATTTTTTCAAGCTTTTGTATTGGAAAATAATTTTATCATTTTAAATCTATTTGTTTCACTTTGTCTTTTTTATGATAAATAATTATACTTGTTTAGTCTTGTATAGAATGGTATAGTGTTAATTTTTAGCTCGATGTTTAATTTATTAACAAAAGGAGTCGTTATGGCTGAGTCATTTTCGAACGATAAAATAGAGTTTTTTAAAAAAGACTTGGCAAAGACTTCAGCTAATGACATTAAAACATGGGCTAATAAAGACTTTTTATTTTTAAATGCTCATCGTAATTTTATTGAGTTTGATTTAAATGATGAATATGCTGTTTTAAATCCTAAAACTACACATTATAAACAATCACTGCAATACTGTCTTTATACAGCAACATTATTAAAAAACTATTATCAACAGTATAGTCCTGGTGGTGCACAAGACATTAAATACTCTGAACAATGTGATTTGATTGAAAAAAAATTAAAACATCAGAATACTGTAGTTAAAAAAGCAACCTTACTTGAAACAATGGCACAGGATTTGTCTGATCTGTCACAGGTGCCATTTAGTAATGCCAAATTACGTAATTTAACTGGTAAAACTAATTTACAGCGTTTGAGTACACGTTTTTCAATGATTACGATGCAACAAACGCTTTTGTTAGCCAGGCAATATCATTATCTAGATGCTCTTGAACGGTTATTGGGCAAACAAATTAACATTGCCATTTTAGATGCACCTGTTGGTGTTTACAACGCGTTAAGCGTAGGTATTTTTGGTTTTCGATTTTTACTTAATTTATCCATGGCTCTAAAGCATATTTTTATGGATGAACAGTTAACGTTATGTGAACGATTTTATGAGGAAATTAAAAAACGCCATGTTCAGATGACGAATGATGTGATTTGGGGTGTTGTGAATGGTTTAAGTAATTATGCAGCTTATTTTCACATAGCAGCACCTGTTGCTAATTATTTATTGATAGGATTTACCGTTTTTGATGTGGCATGGTTAAATTATCAGTTGTATCAAACAGATACTGATTTTGCATTTAAAAAGAGTGAATGTATCGCGTTTAGAGATACCTTTGCTGTTGAATCTAAGGATTATCAATTAGAAAATGCTAAATTAGATCGCTTGGCGTTGGCTCATGAAAAAGCCCGAACAGAGTTTATATTTAATATTGCCGCAGCCAGTATTTTATTAAGTAGTTTTACTGTGGCATTTTTATTTGCACCAGCAGCATTAATACCTGTTTGTTTTTTGATATCTAATATTGCTATCGCTATGTATTTATCGGGTAGTCAATATGGTGAATACAAAGAAAAATGTTTGATTGTTGAACAACAGCAGGAAAAAGGGTTGGCTGTTACAACAGAGGCAAAAAAAGATGTACAACAGGCATGGAATAATTTAGCTTTTTCTGTAGCCAAAAATACGATCATGCCTTTGATTATTATTGGTGCATTTACCGTTAGTTTACCAGCGGCTTTATTATTAACAGCAGGTTATGTTGCTTATGAAATGGGATACTTATCTCGTTTGCCCGAATTATTTGAAAAGCAAACAGCACCAGCACCTGGTTTATCAGTTGGTTAAAAAAACAGGGTGGACCAGGGCGTGTAGCGTTGTGTCCACCATTGAGTGTTGAATCTGGTGGACTCGTCATTTATAAGTAATGATAGCGCTGCGGATGCGGGGGCAGTTATGATGTCTCTTGTATATTAAGTGCTAGTTTATATAATTCATTTTTATGCTCTTTTGTTAATTGAGCTGCAATTTTAACCGCTTGTTTTAATGGAATTTCTTTTAATAAGACA
>CAZNVR010000223.1:0-2302 GCA_964576655.1 uncultured Legionella sp.
GAGGCAAGAAAAGAAAGAGATTCGGAAAAAAAAGATACATTGCAAATCAATAACAACATTGAATAATCAACAATAAATACATTTAATATTAAATCAAGTAAATCTATTTTTTGTGAAAAGAAATAATAGTGGTAAAGCTCTAACAAAATTAGGGCAAATACCAAACCTCTACTCAAATTATCAAACATACATAAAAGCTGGTATTCAAGTCTCAATTTTACTATGGTTTGAATGAGTCGATCTGCATCTTGGGCTATATCATAGGCGTTTTGCCATACTGAAAGATCATTACAGGATTTTTTTGCATCATCTAATGCAGCTTGAGCACGTCGCATCAAAGTATAGAGCGTCTTAATCTCATCTTTTTGATTTTCAAATCGCTCTACAAACTTAGAGTCTTGAGGCAATTGATTGATCATGTCATCAAGTATTTTTAACGCCTGTTCTTCAGGCTCATTTAATTGTAGCTGTAGTAGTTTAAATATCATACCATTTAATTCAGATAACAAAAGAGAGCCTGATTCACGTATCTACTAATCCATACCTGAATGAGTAGATACACTTCTTTGTTCTTTTTCCACTCTACTATGGGAATAACACAGTGGTTAAGACGTCGTTTAATTCGGTTAACGGTATAAGCCTGGATTCAGTATCTGTTCGGGATTTATATTCAATCATGCCTTCAACTAAATTACGCTCACCCACAACCAAACGATGCGGTATGCCAATTAATTCACTATCTGCAAACAATACACCTGGTCGCTCATTTCGATCATCAAGCAATACATCTACACCTTGTTTAATTAAATCAAGGTACAATTCATCAGCTACTTTTTTAACTTGCTCACAACGATGAGCATTAATTGGAATAATCACCAATTGAAATGGTGCGATGGATTGCGGCCAGATAATACCTTTTTCATCATGGTGTTGTTCAATAGCAGCTGCAACCACGCGACTAATACCCAAACCATATGTCCCCATCAGCATAATTTGTGATTGCCCTGCTTCATTAATCACAGATGCATTCATCGCTTTGGCATATTTATCTCCTAATTGAAAAATATGCCCTACTTCTATACCACGGCAAGAACGTAATACACCTTTTCCATCTGGACTTATATCGCCTTCTTTCACATTACGTAAATCATAAGTAGAAGAACACATCACATCACGATTCCACACGGCATCAACAAAATGCTGGTCGGCTTCATTTGCACCACAAACAAATGACTCCATTGCAAAAGCAACATGATCAACGATCACAGGCAAACTAAGATGAACAGGCCCAATTGATCCAAAAGGCACGTTTAATGTATTTATAACTTGCTCTTCATCAGCAAAGCGTAATGGGGATTTTACTAAAGGATGTTTCGCCGCTTTAATTTCATTTAATTCATCATCGCCACGTAAAACTAACGCGACAAACGGTTGTTCTTCACCTACAACAATTAATGTTTTAACCGTTTGGTTTGTAGGTATATTAAAGAATGTTGCAACATCTGTAATCGTTTTTTGATTTGGCGTTGAAACTTTTGTCATGCTAGACGTTGGTTTTGTTGTTGATTTTTCAGGAATTAAACTAGTCGCTTGTTCAATATTAGCCGCATATTCACTGGCGTCGCTATAAAAAATCAAGTCCTCACCTGCATCCGCTAAGACTTGGAACTCATGCGATACAGAACCACCAATAGCACCGGTATCAGCTTCAACCGCTCGATATTTAAGACCTAATCTATCAAAAATAGTACTGTACGTTTGATACATTACATCATACGTACGTTGCAAACAATCTTGACTTAAATGAAAGGAATAGGCATCTTTCATAATAAATTCACGAGCTCGCATCAACCCAAATCTTGGACGAATTTCGTCTCTAAATTTAGTTTGAATTTGATAAAAATTGGCGGGTAGCTGCTTATAAGATTGCAACTCCTGTCGCATTAGATCAGTAATCACTTCTTCATGTGTAGGACCAAAGCAATACTGTCTGTCATTGCTATCAATCATAGTTAATAATTGACCACCAAATGTTTCCCATCGGCCTGTTTCATGCCATAACTCAGCAGGTTGTACAGCAGGCATTAATACTTCCATGGCATGTGAACGATTCATCTCTTCACGAACAATTTGCTCAACTTTTCGTAATACTTTTAATCCAAGAGGCATCCAAGTATATAGTCCAGAGCCCAATTTACGTATCATGCCTGCACGGAGCATTAATTGATGAGAGACGATTTCTGCATCATTTGGTGTTTCTTTTAATGTAGTTAATAACCATTGTAATGAACGCATGATGACT
>CAZNVR010000224.1:0-2277 GCA_964576655.1 uncultured Legionella sp.
ATGATCCAGGCTTTATGTCAACAGCTGCTTGTGAATCGAAAATCACCTACATTGACGGTGATAAAGGTATTTTACTCTACCGCGGATATCCTATTGAACAATTGGCTGAAAAAAGCGACTTTTTAGATGTATGTTATCTCTTGTTAAACGGTAATTTACCTGGCGAACAAGAAAAAAAGAAATTTTCAAGCCTCATTAATAATCACACCATGGTACACCAACAGTTGTATCAGTTTTTAAATGGTTTTCGGCGTGATGCTCATCCAATGGCAATCATGGTTGGAATCGTAGGTGCTTTATCTGCGTTTTATCATGACTCTATGGATTTAAACAAACAAGACGATCGCTATACATCAAGTATTCGTTTAATTGCAAAAATGCCTACTATTGCGGCCATGAGTTACAAATATTCCGTGGGCCAACCTTATATGTACCCACAAAACAACATGTCTTACGCAGAGAATTTCCTGCACATGATGTTTGGGTTGCCTTCAGAAAAGTATGTACCCGATCCGGTTATCGTTAACGCAATGGATAAAATATTCACACTCCATGCTGATCACGAACAAAACGCATCGACCTCAACCGTTCGTTTGGCAGGGTCAACAGGTGCGAATCCATTTGCATGTATCTCTGCTGGTATTAGTGCGTTATGGGGGCCTGCTCATGGTGGTGCCAACGAAGCGTGCTTAACCATGTTGCAGGAAATTGGCGATGTCAGTCAAATTGAGCATTTCATCAAGCGTGCCAAAGATAAAAATGATCCTTTCCGTTTAATGGGCTTTGGTCATCGCGTATACAAGAGTTATGATCCTCGAGCCAAAGTGATGCGTGAAACCTGTCACCAAGTGTTAAAAGCGGTAGGAGCACAAGACGAGCCATTGTTTAAACTGGCAATGGAATTAGAACGTATTGCTCTGGAAGACCCTTATTTCATTGAGAAAAAACTTTATCCTAATGTTGATTTCTACTCAGGACTTACATTAAGTGCGATTGGTATTCCAACCAATATGTTTACTGTAATTTTTGCATTGGCTCGCACCATTGGCTGGATGTCACATTGGATGGAAATGACGGCATCTAACTCTAAAATTGGCAGACCACGTCAATTATATACCGGTGAACAAAAAAGAGATGTTGTTTAATTCATCGATCTAAAACGTTCATATCAGTCTATTTCCTGCGACGTGTTCGCAGGAAATAGTGCAATTAATATACAGACGACATAAGTCGACTCATATTCAAACCTACAGAACACATCCACAGGAGTGGTAAATGACGGAGGTTACCGATCGTATTTTTGATGTAGTCATCATTGGCGGGGGCATTAATGGTTGCGGTTGTGCAGCCGATGCAGCACTTAGAGGATTGTCGGTTTTACTCGTTGAACAGGATGATATTGCGTCAAAAACATCATCCAGCAGCAGCAAATTGATTCATGGTGGTTTACGTTATTTAGAGCATTTAAACTTTAAACTCGTAAAAAAAGCGTTAAACGAACGCCAGATTTTATTAAAATTAGCACCTCATTTAGTTACTCCTCTTGCAATTGTTTTACCTCACGACAAAACAATGCGTCCTACCTGGTTTTTACGACTTGGACTATTTCTTTACGATAATTTAAGCCGCACGAATAAATTACCTCATAGTCAATTCATTCAACGCACACTAACCTCTACCTGGTTCGCTCCTTTAATAAAGCAATTGAATAAAGGCTTTTTATTTTACGATTGCGTCACCGATGATGCCCGTTTAACCCTTTCAAATGCGATTCAAGCTAAACAACATGGTGCTGTAATATTAACCCAAACAACACTGATTCACGCAAAAACCCATCTAAATCAATGGCAGTTAACATTAAAAACACAAGCCACCCCAGCATTTCATGTCCGAGGAAAATCAGTCATTAATGCAGCTGGGCCTTGGGTTGAATCTGTTAATAAATTAATTAATATCCCCATGCAACATACCTTGTCACTGATTAAAGGTAGTCATATTGTTGTGCATAAATTGTATGAAGGTGAGCATGCCTATTTATTGCAACACGTTGACAAACGAGTCATCTTTGTGGTGCCTTACCAAGGGCATACGATGATAGGAACAACAGATGTTCCATTCACAGGCCCTCTTGATCAAATCAACATAGAAACAGATGAAATTAACTATTTATTCTCTATTATCAAACATTATTTTAATAAACAGCTTTCTCCACAAGACATCATTAATGCCTGGAGTGGTGTCAGGCCTCTATTATCTTCAGTGAATAAACAAGCATCG
>CAZNVR010000225.1:0-2270 GCA_964576655.1 uncultured Legionella sp.
ATCATTCCAACGCCTTATTTGATCTTTTTTGTGATCATAATGTAAAAGGACGTTGGGCTTGAAGTTAGTTAGGAGCGTTAGCGAAGCAAGCCAGTTCAGATTTTTAATTGTAAATCGCTGTGAATTACTTCGCTAACGCTCGTAAAGACGAAATAGGTTCATTTTTAAAGCACACATGATTTCGCCCTAGGGTCCATATATATCAATTGCCTATGTTTCTCGGAATGAGTAACTGCATGTTGGCTAATTATTTGGTTCTAGAATATTACCCGGTGCAAATGGCATGGATAACGATCACAAGTTACGTTCTGGTAATCTGCTGACTTTAGAGATTACTGGTAATGAGACAACGAGCCTTTACTATCTAGATATTAAATAAATCTTTTATGAACCCGATAGCCGTGCTAGATTGTGCGTTCAATAATGAAGGTAAGAGTATTTATATGACCTGGCGCACTTTTTTTTCTCGTCCATCCACTCGATATAAAATAACTGCAGCGTCTGGAGGGCTTATATTAGGCAGTGCAGGCTCTTTTGTCTTAGCATTTTATATTTACTCCTCATGTAAAAATGTCACCGACTATCTGTTTTCAACGATGGATGATACCGTAAATATTCCGTGGTTAAACGCGCAAATAACACCTTTTGGTTATAATGCAACCATAGAACTAAACAATGTTGTGATTAAAATTCCTTCAGACGTTATCGATATGCTTGAATATGCAAAATCGCAAGAATCGACGTTTTGTTTTAATATTCCTTTCGCGGTAGGATTATTTATCACAGGAATGAATGTGCTCTCGATAATAAATGCCATCGCAATAAAAGAGGCTTATCATTCAAGAGAGGACGAGGTGGAAACATTACATCACCCTCTTATGAACGTTTAGGGAGCCTAATGAATCAGAGTATCCCTCCTTTCGCCTTCCAATAATCCCGTAAGATTTTTTTGTCTTTCTTTGCGAGTCTTATTAATGAGTGCAACCAGGTAAAAACTGTAGGTTACCCTATATGAAAGTTGTATCCCAATAACCCATTTTTACATAGGATTAAATCAATTATCAGATATGTTCGCTTTTAAAACACACATGATTTTACCTTGGGATTAATCCTTGCTCTGTTGACGCCGTCGTTGCTTTAATAAACGACGTTGATTAATAATTTCAGCAACATCACCTCCGATATGAGACTCACCACGCAAACGTGCAAGTTGGCTTTGCTTTTCTCTTTCAAGGTAGCGCCTTTTTTGATCATCTGTTTGCTTATCGATACAATGATGACAACTAACGCCCTGTACAAAAGCAGGGTGATGCATATCTTGTTCGGTAATAGGGAACCGACAAGCATGGCATTGTAAATAAAGCCCCTTTTCTAAGGCATGATTAACGGTCACACGCTCATCAAACACAAAACACTCCCCCTCCCAAAGCGATTCATGTTGTGGAACCTCTTCCAAATATTTTAATATCCCACCTTCTAGATGATAAACGTCTTTAAATCCAAGCTCTTTTAAATAGGCAGTTGATTTTTCACATCGAATTCCACCCGTACAGAACATAGCAACTTTGGGATTTTTTTGTGGATCCAAATGCTGTTTAACATAATCAGGAAACTCACGAAATGTATTGGTTGCTGGATTAATGGCATGTTTAAATGTGCCAATTTGAACTTCATAATCATTACGCGTATCAATCACTGTGACATCGTCTGCAGAAATCAATTGATTCCAATCTTTGGGCTTGACATAAGTCCCTACTATTTTTTTAGGATCAATCCCATCAACACCCAACGTTACAATTTCTTTTTTTAATTTTACTTTGGCTCGATTAAACGGCACCGTTTGATGATAAGATTCTTTATGAGAAATATCTTCCAATCCGGGTTGTTCATTAAACCAGCTAAAAAGCGCATCAATAGCAGCGGCACTACCTGCAACTGTACCATTAATCCCTTCTTTAGCCAGCAACAGGGTTCCACGAATGTCATAGCGTTGCATTAAATTTAATAAAGGATTTCTCAACGACTCAAAATGTTCAAGTGTTACAAATTTATAAAGCGCTGAAACAACAACCGATGTCATAGCTTAATCCCAGAAAAAAATTGCCTAATTATGCGACTTTTTTGTTTTAAAATCAATCACCTTGTGGTTTATGATCGTTACAAAATGTATTTCACAATTAAAAAAAGCACATTTCCAGCACCCTGCGCACCAGGAATATATGTTGCGGCTAACGATGCTTTACGATAATTCAATGACACCCAAGGAAGCA
>CAZNVR010000226.1:0-299 GCA_964576655.1 uncultured Legionella sp.
TATAAAGCATCACATTCTAAACATTGATAAAGGATTATCGAATGATTACAAAATATGCGGCCCTCTTCATTTTTATAGTAAATTTACTATCCCTGCCGTGCTCTGCCGCAGTCCGTGAAATTGCCATAACGATTGATGATTTACCTTTCGTAGGCACGGACAGTAACAACTCAGGCAACTTACAGCGCTCCCATGATCGATTTATGAAAATAATGAATAGCCTAATTGAACATCAAGTCCCGGCAACAGGATTTGTAATTGCAGGCTCGATTGGCAAAGGACAATGGGCATTATTAGAA
>CAZNVR010000226.1:309-2253 GCA_964576655.1 uncultured Legionella sp.
CGTCGCGAAGGGTTCGAATTAGGCAATCATACGTATTCACATGCAAATTTAAATCGCATGTCCACTGAAGAATATATCAACGAGATTGAGCGTGCTGATAAAAAATTAGCCTCAGTTATGACGCAACCTAAATATTTTCGTTATCCTTATCTAGCTGAAGGCAAAGGAAAAACAAAACAAGAGATTCAAGATTATTTAACAACAAATCAATATACAATAGCCCCAGTCACCATAGACAGTAAAGATTATCAGTTTAACGAACGTTTGCTACACATCAACTGGCGCGCACGCGCTGAATATCTCCCTAAAATACAAAAACAATACCTTGATTATATTTGGAAACAAACCTTACTTGCTGAGAAAAGAAATGGGGCACAAATCCTGCTTCTCCATGCAAATTTATTAAACAGTCATTTTTTAGGCGATATTATCCAAATGTATAAAGATGAAGGGTATCGCTTTATCAGCTTAAGTGAAGCGCTCAATCAATCAGCCATTGCTAAAAAAAGCAAGACACCTACACTTGAAGAGACTGTTTTATTGTCCGGTTTAAATCCTGGCGAGATGGATAAAGTCTGGTAAAAGTCGTACTGATTAGCGCATAATCAGCATTTTAATAACGACTCAAGGTGTAATATGACAGAACAACTATTTTGTGTGAAATTAAAACAAACAGGCGATCGCATGAGTGCACCGCCTTTTCCTGGCGAATTAGGCGAACGTATTTTTAACGAAGTATCCCAACAAGCATGGAAAATGTGGTTAAGCCATCAAACCATGCTCATCAACGAATATCGATTTAGCCTGATTGATCCTAAAGCGCGCGAGTTTTTACGTAATGAAATGAATAACTACTTTTTTGGTAATGGATCACAAACACCAGGTGGTTTCACGCCTGAATAGGAGCACACCATGATTCAAGAGCTATTGCATTTTAATGAAGAAGTCAAAATAGCCATACAAACCAATCAGCCCATTGTAGCTCTTGAATCAAGTACCATCTCTCATAACATGACCTACCTGGAAAACATTGAAACCGCAAAAAATATCGAAGACATCATCCGTGCACAAGGCGCTGTACCGGCCACAATAGCTATTCATCAAGGAAAAATTCATATTGGGATAAATGAAGAAATCATGCTCTATTTGGCTCAATCAAAACAAACCATAAAAGCATCGCGCCGTGATTTATCTTATATGTTAAGCCAAAACTTAACCGCTAGCACAACCATGGCTGCATCAATCTGTTGTGCACATTTGGCAAAACTTACGATCTGTGTCACAGGGGGAATTAGCGGCGCGTACCCTCATGCGAATGAACGTTTTGATACCTCACTGCTCACAGAACTTTCATCAACACCCATAACCGTTGTGTGTTCGGGCGCAAAATCCATTTTAGATCTTCCTAAAACATTAGATATGCTAGAAACATACAACGTTCCTGTGATTGGCTACCAAACCAATGAGTTTCCCGCTTTTTACAACCATAGCAATGCTATTCCGTTGGTTCATCGCTTAAATAATGCTCAAGATATTGCACAAATGATGATGTATCAACACAAACTGACATTACCAAATGGCATCATTATCGCAAATCCAATTCATAAATCAGCTGAAATTCCAGATGATCAGATTCGCCCTATGATAAAACAAGCCCAACAAGACGTAGGCGAGGCCAATAGCAAAGCCATCACCCCTTGTCTGTTACATCGTATTGCTGAACTCACCGCCGACCAAAGCATCCACGCGAACATTGAGCTTATCAAAAATAACGCCATATTGGGTTCAAAAATAGCGATTGCTTATAAAAAAATACAAGAGCAATCGATTACACCTAAATCTTTGAAAAAAAGTTTAATTTATCCTTGACTCAAGCTCACTAAAAGAGTCTAATATCACCCGTTGGCCAGATAGCTCAGTCGGTAGAGCAGAGGATTGAAAATC
>CAZNVR010000227.1:0-2252 GCA_964576655.1 uncultured Legionella sp.
TTCACCAACCTGCGGTCCTACAAAATCAACGCGTTGTTTTGTAGCACCAGGGAGTGCCGTCATGACATTATCAACCAATGTAATTTGATTTAAGTCTTTATGAGGAGCAATACTAATGAGCACTTCTTTTGAGGTGCCATAACTAATGACTTGAGCTTCTTTAAACCCAATTTTAATTAATGCATCCCGGATACCTGGCAAATCAGCAGGCTGCTGATAAGCCACTTGAATTTGTGTTCCACCTGTAAAATCCAAGCCCCATTTCAAACCATTCATGATCAGTGCTGAAATGGATACTATAAAAATACATGCAGAAAGCAAGGCAGCCCATTTTCGAGCCCCCATAAAGTCCACGTTTGAATTTGGATTAAAAAATTCCATCTAAGCCTCGCTTCAAATACCAATTGATAATTTTTGTACGTTTCGACCACCATAAATGGCATTCACCATCGCCCGTGTATAAGTCACCCCTGTTAGCATAGAGGTCAATAAACCAAGCGATAGGGTCACTGCAAAACCACGCACAGGACCTGTACCTACAGAGAATAAAACAACCGCTACAATAAACGTTGTAATATTCGCATCAAGAATCGTTGCAAAGGCTCTATCATAACCCGCATAAATAGCAGCCTGTGGTGATAAACCATGGCGTAATTCTTCTCGAATTCGTTCATAAATCAATACGTTTGCATCAACCGCCATACCAACAGTTAATACAATACCTGCAATGCCTGGTAATGTTAATGTAGCACCAATCATTGATAGCAACGCACACAAGAGAATTAAATTCAGTACTAATGCAATGTTTGCTATAACACCAAACAAACGATAATACACAAGCATCAACACGAGGATTAACCCCATCCCAACGGCCAAGGAAATCATACCCCGCTGAATATTTTCTTTACCTAGTGTTGGTCCAACAGTACGCTCTTCCACTGGATAAATAGCAGCAGGCAATGCACCTGCTCGCAATAATAATGCCAAATCAGCGGCTTCTTTACTGTCTGTTAATCCTGTGATCTGAAAATTATTACCTAATGCACTTTGAATAACAGGCGCACTGATCACACGTTCTTCTCGTTGAGTCGTGCGAGTCGTTTTACCGTTGATTGTTTGCAACGTCGTCTTGGTTTCTACATACACAATAGCCATACGTTTACCAATGCTTTCACGCGTGACTTTTGTAAAAAATGACTCACCCCCACCGCCTAACTGAATTTGCACGTTAGGTGTTGCTGATTGTTGATCAATGCTTGAAACTGCACTCGTAATCGAGTCGCCACTTAAGACAACTTGTCGCTTTAATAAAATAGGATGCCCACCCATGACATATAATTTACTGCTAATAGGTACAGCACCGGTTTGTCTGGCAATTTGCGGATCATTGTCTGCATCGACCAAATGAAAGTGCAATGTTGCTGTGCCACCTAAAATTTGTTTTGCTCGTGCTGCATCCTGAATACCTGGTAGGTCAACAGCAACTCGTGTGGCACCTTGTTGTTGTACTACCGCCTCACCCACACCCAATTCATTCACACGTTTACGCAAAATACTCATTGTTTGTTCAATTGTATTTTGGCGTATACTGTTTAATTCTGTTGGTAACAGCGCAACCATTAACGACAGACCATCTTTTGATTTTACAAACTCAAAATTAGGGCTTTTTTGTTCCAAAACACTCAATGCCTCATTTCGCGTATCTATGGTACGAAAACGAACATCAATGCCTTTATTCATAAGATAGCGAATACCTGAATACCTCACATTGGCTTCACGTAAATCTTGACCTATGTTTTTTGTCATGCCCTCGTAGCGTCGATTAATCACGCTATCAATATCCACTTCAAGAAGAAAATGTACACCGCCTCGTAAATCAAGACCTTGCTTCATGGGCTCAGCGTGCAACGCTCGTAACCAGCCAGGCGTAGACGGGGCAAGATTTAACGCCACCGTATATTGCTCGCCTAAACCAAGTTTAATGACATCACGTGCTAATAACTGAGTGTCTGTTGAAGCAAAACGAATTTCTAGCCCTTCATCACTTAACGTCATAGCGCGGTATGTTATGTTTGCATCGGCTAATAATTGTTTTGCATGTTGCTCAACATCCTGTGGTTTCACAGATGCTTGAGATGAAATTTGTAAAACGGGATCTTCGCTAAACAAATTTGGAATGGCATAAACCAGACCAATAACCGCAATCACAATAAGTAACAGATTCTTCCAAAGTGGGTATTTATTTTGCATTT
>CAZNVR010000228.1:0-745 GCA_964576655.1 uncultured Legionella sp.
ATTACCGGCGATAGGTTCAGGCGGAATAATGGCTATAAAATATCGTTGTTCCATAATTGCGTTATTTTTTAAATACATAGAAACATAGGTTTGTTTTTGTTGCATCAGCTTGCCTTAGAGTGACGCTTGCACATAGCGATACCGACTATAACAACACTCTCTACTACTATTGGCTCCGCTAACAAGCATTTCTATGTTTCTATGTGGTTAATAGACTCAGGTGCTTTTAATTTCGTAATTTAGCAAGTTCAAAGATAAACCATTATTGCCGTGCTGGAAACAACAAAAGAGAACGATTGGAGCAGATTGCTTAAAAAGATGACCGAGATGTATGGTGAAGAACCGCAAATTGATGGTATTCTTTTTTTGATTGGTGTACAGGAGTTAGGGATGGGTTATAAAAAATTTAAGAAAGACGAAAAGCTAAACGTGATGCACATTGCTATTTGCACACTGATGGAACCTTTTGGTTTTTATGAGTTCGAAGGCAGAGACCCTGATGGATGGCCACACTGGAAGTTGGTAGAAACTCTTCCCCCACTTGATGCCAAACAACAAAATAAATTAATGGTTGGGGCTATTATTGATTACTTCAAAGCTCAGGGATTGATTTGATCTGCCGCTTTACCACTAAGGCACTAAGAACACAGAGATTTAGCTTCGCTGAAATTGTTCACTAAGACATTTGATTTATCACACCCTACTAAAAAACTTAGTGTCTCTTAGTGAGCTGAGAGACTTAGTG
>CAZNVR010000228.1:755-2226 GCA_964576655.1 uncultured Legionella sp.
TTTAGCCCAGTTCAAACGATCAGCCTGGGCAAATTGCCATGGAGCGCCATTGTTTTCGATATTGGTAAACATTCCGTTTAGTTCGTTCGGAGCAGAACTTTGTTCCATTACCAGGTACTGGCGCATGTCTACAATAATGCCTAAAGGATCGATATTGATGGGGCATTCCTGCACACAGGCGTTACATGTATTACACGCCCATAATTCTTCCTGCGTAATGTAATCTCCTAATAATGATTTGCCATCGTCTTTAAAAGTTCCTCCGTTTGCATCAATGTTTTTTCCTACTTCTTAAACGATCACGTGTACTCATCATGATCTTACGCGGAGAAAGCAATTTACCTGTAATGTTTTGCGGACAAGAAGAAGTACATCTTCCACATTCAGTACAGCTGTATGCATCTAATAATTGTTTCCAGCTTAAGTCGAATACATCTTTTGCGCCAAAACGTTGCGGATTGTTTGGATCAGTTACAGGTTGATAAGAAGGGTCGAAATTTGGTTTAACAACATCAATAACGCTTTCTAAATTTTTGAATTTTCCTTTTACTTCCAGGTTGCTGTAATACACGTTTGGAAAAGCTAATACGATATGGAAATGTTTTGAATAAGGCAAGTAGTTTAAGAAAGCGAAGATGCCTGCAATGTGCAACCACCAGCATACACGTTCTATCATAATTAAAGAGCCTTCGCTCATTCCACTTAACAATGGCGCAAATAATCCACTGATGGGAAATGAACCCGCTTCTTTATAATGTTCAGAACCCATTAATTGTAAATTCTTATCAGCAGCGTTCATCAACATCAACGCTGTCATCATTACTATCTCCGCCATCAAAATAACATTGGCATCTAAACGGGGAAATCCGTTAAGATCTTTACTCAAGAAACGTTTGATCTTTCCTACATTTCTTCTGAACCAGAAAACAACAACACCTACAAAAACCCCTAATGCAAGGATCTCGAAAAATGCAATTAAGAAATTATAAAAACTTCCTAAAAAAGAAAACACCCGATGCTGTCCGGTGAAACCATCTACCAACATTTCCAGCACTTCAATATTTATAAGCACAAATCCTACATAAACCAAAATGTGCATGGTGGCAGAGAGCGGACGGGTAACCATTTTCGATTGCCCCAAAGCCACACGGATCATAGTGCTCAAACGTTCTGATTTTTTATCATTGATCTGAACATCTCTTCCCAATAAAATATTCCTTCTTACTTTGCGTGCATTGATCGTAAAGAAAGCGGAGGCTCCTATAAATAAAACAGAAAATATAATTATTGAAATCATTGTTAATTTTTTGGTTTATTCCGGTCTTTCCTGCCGAATACAGAAATGTGCATGTAGCGTTCCGGGTTTATACGAAGGTCTTTAAGCAATTTATCAAGGTCTTCTGATGATTTATTCAAGTTGTTATATAAAGAGTCGTTTTTAATTAATTTACCCATTGTTCCCTGCCCGCTA
>CAZNVR010000229.1:0-2047 GCA_964576655.1 uncultured Legionella sp.
ATCTGCTGATCTTGGATTGTCAATAGATTTTTTAATTTATTAATTGTATTTAAACTTGTTGTGTATTTTTATTGGTTTTATTGTATTGTTTCCATTCGCGATCTTTGTTAAATACAAAATTAGCCGCTTCTTCTATAAAAAAGCCAATGTCTTCAATGTTTGCCCATGCGCAATATTCATTAATTTTTGCAGCAACGTCGCTGTTGATCGATGCTTTAATTTTATCTTTTTTTTGTAAACGTGTTCCTTTAATAATCGCCACGATCATCTCCATATTGTGCCTTAGAATATATTAGCAGAACATTAAAATATTGAAAAGCCGATGCAAATTCAGGATAAACGATAAAATTGGGTCTATCATTACATATATAGATAAAACGGAGACAAACACTATGCCTAAAGACAGCAAGATGAAGGATTCGTTAAAGGCAATAAAGGCTATTCCAACAGATTTACTTCAATACATAGAGCAAGAATATATTGGTAGATCAGCTGACATGCCACTAGAACGAATGGCTGAACTTTCTGCGGTCAGCAAGACCATGCATGATATGTTTCAACCGATATTAAACGAAGCTAAACTGGCGAGACCGCTTTTGAAAGCCGTTGTTGAGGGTAATCTGGAGCAATTAATCAATCTGGTGCAAGATAATCCACTGCTTTTGTTTAAAAAGGGTCAAATCAAAGATCCATCAGGTCAAGTTTTTTATCATGTATCGGCTTACGAAATGATAAAATACGTATGTGACAATGGTATGCTTGCCAAGGTTATGCCGCTTGTTCCTGATGAAATAAGGGATGAAGGCGGTGTCTTGCTTTGTGATTTAAAAGCCATACAGAAAAAACAGGAACAGAGCTTGCATTATGGTGGGGCTGACTTAGTTAAGCTCAGCTTTGACCCAGCAAACCTAGTTGATTTTGACCTGATTTTGCAGTACACCGAAGAGTCTCCTGAGGCTACATTTTCGCTGATGGAAAACCCTGAGGCCATTCTTTATTACAAGGATTACAATGGCAAATCACACTGGTATTACGCCAATCAGGAAACTCGAACAATAGACCCCATTCAGCCACAACCGAAAACAAAAGAAGAGACGGAACTATTCATTGATCTTAAAAAATCCCTGGACGCCATGGAAAACAACAGTGCTCGACGTTCAAATGATGCAGAGCACGACATCATTGCAAAAACCATGAACACGCGTCTGGTACGTAACGGGATTCAGTATGAACGAGACGGCAAACGCTATTGTGATACACGGCATGACTTCAACCGTTATTACAATGCCTATCTGGAATGCATCCGGCTTTATAAAACAGGTAAGAGGGATGATTGCAATAAGGTTTTGTTTGAAAAAATAGGGGGAGCACAAAAGGAAGTCATGTGGTTATTGCAATGGTATTGTGAAAAAAACCAGCCATTATCCACTCTTTCTGACGGTAATTCTCCCACACTGTCGCGATCGTTACGGGTTAGTGGTCTGTTTCATTTTGAGAAAGATGTTTATAGCAATGGTCATTTCGTGGATGGTTTCGGTTCTAATTTTGCAATATTGAAGTTTGGTGGGAGCACTGGAGGCTATATCATTGATTCGTGGCTGTCATGGGGGATGAAGAATAGAGATGCACTTGGTTTAATGCTTCGCAACGATTTAATTGCCGTTAACAGGCTCATTGAAGACGCAAAAACAAATGTTTTCGAATTTAAACCGGAAGAGGTTGCATCTCAACGGCCTGGCATTTCGTGAGTATCTCCTGGCTAAATAGCTGTTCCAGGATTGGTGTTGTCCGACCATTTGTCTATAAACCTTAAATTGAGATATTAACAAATATAGATTGGACAAAAACACGTCATTATATGTAGTGGTCAGTCTAATCAAGTATGCATGATCCACACCATACGTCTGGTAGCCGGCTCACGGGGGTTAAGTTGGACAAAAAAGATAAAACCAACGATAATGTGTTTTTTTTGAACTCTAGTGCGTGTGGGTATGGAAATAATCAAACAAGAAAATATCACTGATTTGAATAAGGAGTGGTTTCAGGC
>CAZNVR010000230.1:0-2031 GCA_964576655.1 uncultured Legionella sp.
ATCAATACGAGCGCTTGTTGAAAATGATCGTGAATTTATGGAATTGGCAATAAGTAAGCATCCAATCGCTTATAAATATGCTTCTGTTGCTTTACAATACGAATTACACGATTCTCTTTTTCCAATTGATAAGCCTGTATGTCTTGCTTTGCTGGAATATCTTCCCAGTGAAAAATTGAATAATATTGAATTTATTCTTGCTTTATTAAAACGAGAAGTAACGTTTGAAGGGTTCTCCTCTAATACATTTAACGCACTACCTGAGTCATTAAAAGATAATGAAGCATTTTTTTTAACATTAGCTGAGAAACAACATTTTAATAGTGCAAGCGCTATTAAATTCGCATCACATCGTTTGCAAAATGATGCGAACTTTATATTTAAAATGATTGATATTTGCCCTTATTATTACTCTTTTCTACTCCCTCAATGGAAAGAAAACAAAAGTATTGCCCTATTAGTTATACAAAAAAATTATCATTTATATAAGGAACTATCCGATCACTGCAAAAATGATGAGGAGATTATCTTATACATTTTGAAGCAGGATGTTTCTTTTCTGATAAACATACCTTTCGAAGCGAATATATTTCAAAATAAACAAGCACTTTTAGAACTATTAACTCATAAAGATTTTAGATCAATATATTTATACAAGAACAGGGTAACAGAGGAGAATCCGAAATGGTTGTTTATTAAAAAACTAACCGCGTTATGGGGAAGGGATGAAGATATTATTTTATGTTTGATCCGTCTCGAACCTAAGATTTATTTGGATATTTCTCCAGAGATGCAAGCTAATCTTTTTATTAAAAAAATAGTACTGTCTTCGAAGTATGATGGTTTTACTAGTCATAACTATCAAAAGGCCGTGAAAGCACAATACCAATCAATTTTAAAAGAGCTCAATGTAAATATAGAAGAAGATTTATTTTTGCAAATAGTGAAATCCAATAGCGAGGCCTATTATGACATCCCCAAGCAGCAAGTAACTGCCAAAATTGCGTTATATCATCATGCTTTTCAGTATAATAAATCTAATTTTCTGGATAGACTAAAACAGTCTGAAGAATGGAAGCTGATTTTACAACAATTGATTGTCGTGACAGGTAAAGAGTCCAAACAAGTTGCAAAAATATTGTTTACTCAGGACTTATGTACTATAGAAAAAGCACAAACCTATCTTCAACAAGAACAACTTAAAATAAGCAAACCAGACGAGTCATTAGACACACAGCCTATTGCCAGGTGTTCTGAGATAGGGATGTTTGTGGGTAAGAAGCATGCCCGCTCGTATGACTCAGAAGAGGAAAAAAATGTTCGTCAGAAACAACTGTAGCGTTTAGAGTGTGTTGGCAAATGTCCTATAATTGTAAAAAGTATACTCGTGCATGATGTGCAACATTGCAAAACACCATACTTATGCTATAACAAATTAAAGTTCATTTATCGAGACCATCATGAGCAATAAAATATTTGCGGAACGTTTGAATAAAGCATTGGATGATATTAGTGTGCCTGAAAGACGTGAAGAAAGAGTTGATGCTTTATCGAAACTCATCCATGTTCCTAAATTTACAGCAGAGGCGCTGTTAAATGGCACCAAGCCCTTGGATACGCATTTATTTGAAATACTCACCAACGAATTAGAAGTTACAGAAGATTGGTTAATGGGGCGAGACTCGTAAGTAAGATGCATTCCTGTTATGATTTGATTTTTTTATCATCTATGACCTGTGCTGACTCAATCTTGTGAAAAATTATCTGGAATTGGTCCCACACTAGCCGCAAAACTTGCTCAATGTGGCATCTACACCATTCAAGATTTATTGTTTCATCTACCTTATCGTTATCAAGATAGAACCCGTATTACCCCTATTCAAGATTTACGCGCAAATGATTGGGCTGTTATTGTCGCTCGAGTATGCAAAACCGAAATAAAACAAGGCAAACGCGCGATGCTGTATTGTTATGTAGAAGATAAAACCTGTGTTTTAACATTGCGATTCTTTAACTTCAATAAACAACAAG
>CAZNVR010000231.1:0-1994 GCA_964576655.1 uncultured Legionella sp.
CGCGAACCTCGCACTCGCGCAGGCTGTACAACAGCATCATTCATTGCCCAACCATGTTTTCGAAAATAATTAGCTACGCTACTGATTACATCTCGATCTTCATTCATCAAATCCACTTTACCGCGACCTGCAAAATTAACCGCATAGAATCGATAGCTGCTGGGCATAAATTGTGGTTTACCCATAGCTCCAGCATAAGAACCCATGTATTTTGTTGCAGGCACCCCATGTTCTCGACAAAGTAATAAATACTCTCTTAATTCTTTTGTGAAAAATGCAGACCGTTTAGGGTAATCAAACGCCAACGTTGTTAATGCATCTAATACACGATAATTGCCTTGATTTCTACCGTATAATGTTTCTACACCAATAATAGCAACAATGATATTCGCAGGCACACCAAATTTTTCTTCCGCTTGTTCTAGATTTTTTCGGTTCTCTTGCCAAAACGCAAGACCTGCTTGCACACGTTGTGGGGTTAAAAATAGTTCTTTATAGACATCCCATGTTTTTTTCTCATAAGGTCGCTCCATGGATTCTATAATTTTAGGTTGAAATTGCGCCTCATTCAGTATGGATGTTAATTGTTGTCTGTCAAAATGGTATTGCTGAACCAATTCGTTGATAAATAATTGAACGTTTTTTCGTTCGGTGAGTTGAGTATCGGCATAAGACATATTGATGTTAAACAACATGATTAAAACCATAGCTATTTTACTTAATTGGCGCATTACTTATCCTTATAAAATACATACCTATGATCATCCCTGTATTTTTACTATTTTGCAACGTCAACCGCTTTGAGAAAGTGGTGAATGAATTGAATTTAAGTTAAACTACGACCTTTTATATTCGAGCATTTGAATTGAGCGACTTAACACGAATTCGAAATTTTTCTATTATTGCACACATTGATCACGGCAAATCAACTTTAGCTGATCGTTTTATTCAATTGTGTGGTGGTTTATCCGATCGTGAAATGGGAGCGCAAGTTCTTGACTCCATGGATATTGAACGTGAGCGAGGCATCACCATTAAAGCCCAAAGCGTATCATTAAACTATAAAGCGCTTGATGGTAAAACCTACTTACTTAATTTTATTGATACTCCAGGACACGTTGACTTTAGTTATGAAGTGTCTCGATCTCTTGCGGCATGCGAAGGAGCTATTCTTGTTGTTGATGCAGCACAAGGTGTAGAGGCTCAAACAGTCGCAGTATGTTATACGGCCATTGATCAAGAACTTGAGGTCTTGCCTGTATTAAATAAAATTGATCTTCCTCAAGCAGAACCTGATCGCGTAATCACCGAAATTGAAGACATCATTGGTGTGGATGCACACGATGCAATTCGCGCAAGTGCCAAAAGTGGCTTAGGGGTAACTGATGTTCTAGAAGCATTGGTCTTGCGCATTCCTCCACCGCAAGGTGATAGTGAGGCCCCCTTACAGGCACTGATTATTGATTCATGGTTTGATAGCTATTTGGGTGTAGTGTCTTTGGTACGGATCATGAATGGTACGATTCGCAAAGGCAATAAAATGCAAGTGATGTCTACAGGACGTAGTTATGAGGTAGGACAAGTCGGTATTTTCACACCCAAACGCACTCCCCTGGATATGCTCCAAGCTGGTGAAGTAGGGTATGTCGTTGCTGGTATTAAAGACATTCAAGGTGCTCCAGTTGGCGATACACTCACACTTGAAAAACAGCCAGCAAGTGAAGCACTACCTGGTTTTCAGCGGGTAAAACCTCAAGTGTATGCGGGATTGTTTCCAATTAGTTCAGAGGATTTTGAAGCATTCAGAGAAGCATTGGCAAAACTTAGTTTAAATGATGCATCATTGTTTTATGAACCTGAATCATCAGAGGCGCTTGGATTTGGCTTTCGTTGTGGATTTCTTGGCATGCTCCACATGGAGATTATTCAAGAACGTTTAGAGAGAGAATATAATCTAGAACTCATCTCTACAGCACCGACTGTTATTTATCAAA
>CAZNVR010000232.1:0-1980 GCA_964576655.1 uncultured Legionella sp.
AATAAGGGTTAGAGTACTGTGTGCTTGATAAAGTGCCCCCGCAAATGGGAAAGACCCGAAACTTTGAAAATTATAGAATAAGGGTTAGAGTACTGTGTGCTTGATAAAGTGTCCCCGCAAATGGGAAAGACCCGATATTTTAACTAGAAGCCTTACTGTATATGGCTCCCCGGGACGGGCTCGAACCGCCGACCTAATGATTAACAGTCATCCGCTCTACCGACTGAGCTACCGGGGAATAGGTCGGAATATTAAATGGATTCTTTAACTTGGTCAAGTATATAATAGATAAAATTTGTATTTTTCTAACAAATGTCTAAGATGATTATGCTATAGTATATATTATGAAAAATGTATTCAAAATTAAATCACACTTTAAGCCAGCAGGTGATCAACCTGGGGCTATTGCATCTTTGATTGAAGGTGTTAACGCTGGGTTAGCTCGTCAAATTCTTTTAGGTGTCACAGGTTCAGGTAAAACATACACCATTGCGCAGGTCATTCAAGCGGCAAAAAAACCTACTTTGATTATGGCGCCTAATAAAACGTTAGCTGCTCAGTTATATGGCGAATTTAAGGCATTTTTTCCTGATAATGCAGTGGAGTATTTTGTCTCTTATTATGACTATTATCAGCCGGAAGCATATGTTCCGGCGTCGGATACGTTTATTGAAAAAGATTCATCCATCAATGAGCATATTGAGCAAATGCGATTATCTGCGACTAAAGCGTTAATTGAGCGTAAAGATGCAATTATTGTAGCTACGGTTTCGGCTATTTATGGCTTGGGTGATCCTGATTCTTATTTAAAAATGGTACTGCATGTCTCGCGTGGTGAACGGTGTGATCAGCGTAAAATTTTGCAACGTTTAGCAGAAATGCAGTATGCACGTAGCACACAGGGATTGGCCCGTGGGCAATTTCGTGTGAATGGCGATATCATTGATATTTTTCCTGCAGATGAAGAAAAAAACGCTATACGTATTGAATTATTTGATGATGAAGTGGTGAACGTGGCTTGTTTTGATCCATTAACAGGAGAAGTCTTTCATCGGTTACCTCGAGTGACTATTTTTCCTAAAACACATTATGTAACACCACGCGAACGAATCTTGCAAACCATTGATTGGATTAAAGAAGAATTGCAAATTCGTTTGGCAGAATTTGAGTCACAAGGGAAATTGCTTGAAGCGCAACGTTTACAACAAAGAACCTGTTTTGATATTGAAATGATGTTGGAGCTTGGTTTTTGCTCTGGTATTGAAAATTATTCACGTTATTTATCAGGGCGACAGCCAGGTGAGGCGCCACCAACATTGTTTGATTATTTACCTGCGGATGCGTTACTTATTTTAGATGAGTCCCATGTGACTGTTCCACAAATAGGAGGGATGTATCGGGGGGATCGTGCGCGCAAAGAAACACTGGTTAATTATGGGTTTAGGTTGCCTTCAGCATTAGATAATAGGCCGATGCGCTTTGAAGAATTTACCGATCGTTCTCCACAAACAATTTATGTTTCAGCCACGCCTGGGCCTTATGAGCAAGAACATGCAGATAACATTGCAGAGCAAGTCGTGCGTCCTACAGGATTAATTGATCCGTCTGTAACCATTCGACCAGTGACAAATCAGGTCGATGATGTTTTATCTGAAATTCGTCTTGTGATAGCAAAAAATGAGCGTATTTTAGTGACCACTTTAACCAAGCGGATGGCTGAAGATTTAACGGATTATTTACGAGAGCAGGGTATTAAGGTACGTTATTTGCATGCAGATATTGATACAGTTGAGCGAGTGGAAATCATTCGTGATTTACGCTTAGGTGAATTTGACGTTTTAGTTGGCATTAATTTATTGCGTGAAGGTTTGGACATGCCAGAGGTGTCACTTGTGGCGGTTCTTGATGCGGATAAAGAAGGTTTTTTGCGCTCAGAGCGTTCATTAATTCAAACCATTGGCAGAGCCGCTCGTCATATTA
>CAZNVR010000233.1:0-1954 GCA_964576655.1 uncultured Legionella sp.
GTAAATAAATTAAGCCTTAGAGATGATGAATACGAACAATTAAAAGTTAATATTATTTCTGAAATAAATGCTACGAATGCGCAAGAGCAATTTGATACAGCACAACAACAACTATTGGTTCAAATCAAAACGTTAAATCCCGACGATTTATTCCAAATAAAAAATTTCTACCTAACTGTTTTAAAGTGGATGATTTCAAGTCAGCAGCTATTAAGCCATCAAGTTAAAGAAGTAAGTACCGATGATATGCTAACTTTTTTAATCGATAACATAAAAATGAACGTTAAAAGTACGCTCACTAAAACACTACAAACCATCCAAACCATAGACAATAAATACTCTCCTGGCAAACAACCCTGGGCACAAAGCCATTGTCATTTATTCGCCGTATTAACCATCATCGATCGCGAACTTAAACTTGAATCGTTAGATGAAATATTGACTCTTTTAAACAAGCAAAAAGATCAGTTAATACAAAACAACAAAACCACCGAGGGTCTTGCGATAAATAAATTTCATAACTCTTTAACAACGATTAAAAAAAATTACGAAAAAAACAATGATGCCAACACCTTGAAAACTGATCTTAATGATCTCATCTCTCAAGCCGATCTTCATATTAGAAAAGAAAAATGGTGGGATAAATGCATCCAACTGATAACAAGAATTATTCAAACTATATTTACAAAACAACCATCCAATACACAATTACTTTTAGGTCATGACATAAAAAATAGACTAAAAGAATTACAAACAGATACGGAACATACAAACAATCCAACAACTTCAATACATAAACAGTAACGGCTGCTTTTCTTTGCCAAAAAGATGTTATCAATGGGTGAGATGTACTACAATTAACCTTATATTTAATCGATGTGTTTTTCATAATGAAAACCAAAATAATTGTTACGTTAATCTTTATTCTTGCTCTAGTCGCAGGTGGATTTTATTGGCAAATACATCACAAGGGCTTACGACTTAACGCTGTTGAATTTAATCGTATGCCAGGCTGGAAAGAAGCCAATACCGTTAAATCACTACGTGCATTTAATATTTCATGCAAATATTTTTTAAAACAAAAGCCTGATACACCCGTAGGCAGCCCTTATATCCCCTTAACAGCAGCAGATTGGCAGCCTGCTTGCAAAGCCGCGTTGTTAGTCAATCCTCGTTCAAAAAAAGAAACAAAAGCGTTTTTTGAGCAATGGTTCACCCCTGTTGAGTTTTTTAATAATAAACCTGTCAAAGGATTATTTACTGGCTATTATTTACCTTTGTTACATGGAAGTTTAACCAAAACAACGCACTATAATGTGCCTCTATATAACAGACCTAAAAACATGATAACGGTGAATGCAGGATTATTTGATCCTTCATTAACTAACCGTCGCTTTGTGGGCCGTCTCAAAGACAATCAACTTGTACCTTACTTTAGTCGGGAAGAAATTAACAACGGGGCTATTGATAAGTCTACCTCTGTGATTGCTTGGGTTAATAGTCACGTGGATCGATTATTTTTAGAAATACAAGGCTCAGGTATTATTGAATTACCCAATGGCTCGCGCATGATTGTCGGTTACGCTGGTCAAAATGGAGCTCCTTATACAGCTATTGGACGTGTTTTAATTGAACAAGGCGTGATGACTAAAGAAAACACCTCCATGCAAAGCATTCGTGAATACCTTGAGTCTCATCCCGAATTAGAACAGGCCATCATCAATCAAAATAAATCGTTTGTATTTTTTGAAAAATCAAACGGTGATTCTGCTGTTGGTGTCCAAGGCATTGTATTAATACCGGGATATTCTCTTGCCGTTGATCGTAAATGGATACCAATAGGTAGTCCTATTTGGTTAAATACTACACGTCCTCATCATCAAAATACGAATCAAACCACGTTTCAGCGATTAATGATTGCTCAAGATACCGGTGGCGCTATACGCGGTATGGT
>CAZNVR010000234.1:0-1872 GCA_964576655.1 uncultured Legionella sp.
CTGCAAGGTTTTATGTGTGATGAGACTAGACGAGCTGTTAACGAGGAATGTTGTCAAATAGAGACATTGGGTGTGTCATTTCTTTTAAAAAATGAATTAATTCAAAAATCAAAATATTGGTGTAATAAGCCATTGGTGACAGCATACAGGAAATTTACGGATATATGTCAGCAGTTATCTGTTGCTTTTGATGAAGATATAAGACAGCAAGCTAATTTACTTTGGTTGCAGATTGGTGTTGAGCAATCCAAAGTTCCCATTCATATTGCACAGCAATATTGTAGCTTATTTAAAACAAATAACTTCAAGCGTAGTGTGAAATTTAATCACCTTCTCTCAGATAAGCAGGATTTTTGGTTTTCATCAGGGCAAGTGCATGCGGAATTGGGCGTAACCTTTTCTATGTTTTTTTTCACGGATTCAGGAGATCGCTATCTAAGTAGTATTGGAGCTTCAGTTTTAGAGCACTCTAGAAATGTTGATGTTGATTTTGATGTTATGATGTTACGCATATTTGCGCTTGAAGTCCAAAACCAAGATCTTAAACCTAGTCTCGAATTAAGACAAAATTCGATGCTTTTAAATTAATCTAAATCCATTTTTATGTTATCTTAAGTTAACAAAGAATTTAACGTCGAACTAGGGATTCTGAATTGTCAACAAACCCTATTATGACGATGTCCTTGCTAGTGACGATATACACTGATCTCGTTTAAAGCAATCAGCATAAGAAGGTTTAGATGAAATGCCATGCATTATATTATGACGATGTCCTGTTAATGGATCGTCTTTCTTTAAGAATGGCTCAGTCTATTTATATTGTTTATGATGGCATGCATTATCGTCTTCGTGCATTATCTACAGTCTATTGTAAATTAAGTAAAGAACCTCTGACTCGTTCTTCAGCGGTGTGGCGACTTAATCGCCATGCATTCTTTGCTCTTCTAGATGCGAATCAAGCGTTGGTTTTTCGTCTTTTTCCTGAGGGCGCTCTAACAGAAGCTCCTTTAACAAAAGAAGATAGCGAACTGTGTTTTGGCGGTGAATTAACAAGCAATAATACGACGTTATTTAAGCGGTTGAATCAAGAAAATTACAATGAATTAATTCACAAGTTATCTACTGCAATTTTTAATAAACAGCCCATTGAGCACTTACTTCAACAACAAATTGATGTTAATGAAACTTTTTCAAATGGAGTGACTTTTGTTTGTATTGCAGCCCAGGAGGGATACAGTGAGGCCATAAAAATCCTGTATGATAATGGAGCTGACTTAAATCAAGCTGATAATGAGGGTTTTACCCCACTTTATATCGCGGCTGAACAGGGACGTACCGAGGTTATAACCTTTCTTCTTGAAAAGGGGGCTCATGTCAATCAAGGGAATAATGATGGTTTTACCCCTCTTTATATTGTGGCTTATCAAGGGCATACTGAAGCGATAACTCTTCTTCTTGACAAAGGCGCTAATGTAAATCAAGCCAATAAAAATGGTGTTACCCCTCTTTATATCGCTGCTCAAAAGGGACACATTAAGTGTGTAGAGTTGCTTCTTGAAAAGGGTGCTAATGTAAATCAAGCAAATAAAAATGGTTTTACCCCACTTTATAGGGCGGCTTATCAAGGACATACCGAGGTTATAAAACGTCTTCTTGAAAAGGGCGCTGATGTCAATCAAGCTAATAAAAATGGTTTTACACTTCTTTATATCGCGGCTCAAAATGGACATACTGGGGTTATAAAACGCCTTCTTGAACAAGGGGCTAATGTCAATCAAGCTAAAAAAAATGGCGTTACACTTCTTTATATCGCAGCCCAAAATGGACATACTGGGGTTATAAAACGCCTTCTTGAACAAGGGGCTAATGTCA
>CAZNVR010000235.1:0-1863 GCA_964576655.1 uncultured Legionella sp.
AGGTGTTGTGTTTGATATGAATGGTGAAACATTGCATGAGCGTCCTTGTATTGCAGGTCTACTCACCGGAGAATACGGCAGTGTTAATTGGAATGAACCAACACGAACTTACGATTTCTATGATATGAAAGGGGATTTGCAAGCGTTGTTTTCAATGTTGAAATTAACAAACGTTCGTTTTTCAGCGGCGACTCATCCAGCTCTTCACCCAGGTCAGTCGGCTGAAATCTATGTTAATGGTAAACAAGTGGGTTGGATTGGTACGTTACATCCTCGTTTTCTTGAGGAACTGGATTTAAGTTCTGATGTTATTTTGTTTGAATTATCATTAGAAGATTTATTAACCAATGATACCGTTCGATATCAAAAAATTTCAAAATATCCGCAAATTCGCCGTGATTTATCTTTATTAGTGGATACGTCTGTTACAGCGCAGGAGATTGAACACGCTGTGCGCGCTGTTGTTGATAAAGCATTGCTTAAATCATTCGATGTCTTTGATGTGTATGTGGGGGAGTCCATTCCTGTAGGGAAAAAAAGTTTAGCAATAACCTTGACCTTACAAAATGAACAACGCACACTCATAGATGCTGAGATAAATGCTGTAATTGATGCTATATTAAATAAACTGGAAGTTGAATTTTCTATTACGCTTCGCGATGCAGCAAGTGGTAATGGTCTTCATTAAGGAATGAATCGTGAGTGCATTAAGCAAAGCTATTGTGGTGGACGCCTTGTGCAATGAAATCGGTTTAAATAAATCAGATGCAAGGGATATGCTTGATTATTTTTTTGAAGAAATAATGAATAGTCTTGAGCAGGGTAACAATGTAAAACTATCAGGTTTTGGTAATTTTATATTACGTGATAAACCTGCACGGCCTGGTCGCAATCCTAAAACGGGTGAAGATATTCCGGTTGAGGCGCGTCGGGTTGTAACATTTAAGTCAGGACTTAAATTAAAAACTAAAATAGAAGAGCGAGGCAGTTGAGTTTGAGTTATTATACAAAACATATTTTTGTTTGCACTAATCAAAAACCGGCAGGCAAAACCTGTTGTGCAAATTCAGGAGGCGAGCCATTTTTTGATTATTTAAAAACGCAGCTTAAATCGTTAAACCTGCATGGAGAGGGACGTGTTCGTGTTAGCAAGTCAGGATGCTTGGGACGGTGCGGTCTAGGACCATGTATGGTTATCTATCCGGAAGGCGTATGGTATACCTATGCTTCGCCGTCTGATTTGGATGATATTATTAACCAACATGTGGTATTGGGACAAATTGTGGATCGATTATTAATCAATTCATAATATTTCTGCATTTTTTACTTGTGAATTTGTGCGTTTTTGGGTAAGATCGCCCGTTCATGATTAAAAGATTATTATTTACAGGCGGTTCGGAGTTAGTTTAATGAAGACATTTAGCGCCAAGACACACGAAGTCAAACGTGATTGGTATGTGGTTGATGCCAGTGATAAAGTATTAGGTCGGCTTGCGACAGAAGTTGCTCGTTATTTACGTGGCAAACATAAAGCTGAGTACACCCCTCACGTTGACACTGGTGATTACATTGTTATCACCAATGCAGAGAAAGTGGCTGTAACTGGTCGTAAGTTTAAAGAAAAAATGTATTATCACCACACGGGTCATCCAGGTGGGATTAAATCAATTTCTTTTGATAAATTGCAGACTAAAAATCCTGCGCGTATTATTGAACGTGCAGTAAAAGGGATGCTTCCTAAAAACCCATTAGGTAGAGAAATGTACCGCAAGCTTAAAATCTATGTTGGTAATGCTCATCCTCATGAGGCCCAGCAACCCAAGCAACTTGAGATTAAGGAATAAGTATTATGGCTGAATTGCA
>CAZNVR010000236.1:0-1841 GCA_964576655.1 uncultured Legionella sp.
GAGAGCTTGGCGATTATATTGCTCAATATGTTTATCCAAAAATTTTTGGCATGATCAATATTGATAATTCTAATACTACGAACGCTGAAGAAATCAGCATCGAAATCAATCACAACGCATGTACTCTTGCGGGTTTAACACCGCAGTCGGTTGCTCAAGAACTCGTTTCCTATTTCAAGGGCTCTTATGTTGGCAGTGCACATTTTGCTAATGCAAGAGAACCTGTGCACATCATCTTGCGCTTACCTAAAGACATTCGAAGTGATCTTAACGTACTCAAGCATCTCTTTATAAAAAACCAACAAAGCATTCTTATACCGTTAGCACAAGTGGTAACTTTAACATCGAAAAATGAACAAAAACCTATTTATACGCAAGACCAAAACCCCGTTGTATATGTCACTGGAGAAATCTTAGGCTCAAGTCCGGCTTATGCTGTGGCTACGGCAACAAAAATGCTTAATCATCTTCCTGATACAAAAGAAAAAATAGAGGTTGCTAATTTAGGATTTCATGAAGTTCAACCGGAGAATATCAGTAAATATCAATTACTATGGCTTGGGGAAATGCGCCTAACGTTAGATGTGTTTCGCGATTTAGGCTCAGCATTCATTGTTGCGATTGTATTAATTTACATTCTACTCACGGCATTCTATCAGTCATTCTTTATACCACTGATTATTATGGGTGCAATTCCATTAACCATTATTGGCGTATTCCCAGGCCATTGGCTCATGAATCAACCTTTCACGGCAACATCGATGATCGGGGTTATTGCACTGGCTGGAATCGTAGTACGTAATTCTTTGTTATTAATCGACTTTATTTTAGAACATCAACGTTCAGGATATTCGGTTGAACAAGCGGTGCTTGATGCTGGAGCTGAACGCCTATTACCCATTGTTCTCACGGTCCTCGCTATTATTTTAGGATCAGCGGTTATGTTATCTGATCCCGTTTTTGGTGGTCTTGCGATTTCGCTTATATTTGGTGCGTTTGCATCAACTGTTCTGACCTTATTTTTAATACCATTGCTTTATCTCAGCTGGTCAAAGCGAACTGTCCCGATTGTATTAAATCTTTCAACTGGAGAAAAATAATATGAAAATCGAACGCATTATCCGAATTTTTGCAGGTACATTCATTTTGATTTCTTTAGCCTTGGGCGCTCCTGCAAGTCCATTGTATTACAGCACAAATGTACTTTGGTTTACCACTTTTGTTGGTTTTAACTTATTTCAAAGTGGCTTTACAGGATTTTGTCCCTTAGAGATAATTTTGAATAAAATTATAAATACTTAATGCGGACTGCTTAGCTTAAAAAGTGAAGCATACATTTTGTATATTGCTATTTTGTAAAATCGTAAATGGCAATTAAGGTGATGAGAGCAGTGAATAGCCACAAAAGTATGCCTTGAATAATAGGTTTAGAGCCAACCGATCGAATGGCGTCGCGCGACAAATTAGACCCTATGCAAAATAGAGTGGCAATAAGAAGTTGCTCCGCCATTTGGTGAAGGTAGGCGCTTGAGGTTTTAAAGCTTGGAATCCAGGTGGTTAAAGCGGACGCTCCGAGGAAACCTAATATAAACCATGGAATTCTTAAAGGTGGTTGTTCTTTTTCAGTGTGGCCAAAAATAAATTTCGAATAAAAACACCAATAATAAGGCTTAGAGGAACAATCCATAGTGCTCGTGCTAATTTTATGGTTGTGCCAATTTCAAGTGCATGCTCACCATATTGCAGGGTAGCACCGACGACTGAACTCGTGTCGTGGATTGCTAAAGCGCACCATAATCCAAACTGCGTTTGAGAAAGCTGCAGAAGATGGCCAATAGAGG
>CAZNVR010000237.1:0-1766 GCA_964576655.1 uncultured Legionella sp.
TTATATAGTTGGAATTTACATCAATTTGGCAAATTGGGCTGGCTTATTTCATTTATTTATACAGCAGCCGTAGCGTTAAGGTTGGCTCGATTCAATACTCAGGTTGAGACGTCTGATAAAAATTATTTCCAAGGATTAAATTGTACGTTTGCAGCAGCGTTTGTTGCCTCGTTTGTAGGGTTGAGTCAACAGAATGAGTGGCCATCAGAAGTGATATCCATATTGTCTGGTGTGGTTCCTATCCTAGCTGCTGTGTTGATGGTGAGTAATGTTCGATACCATTCTTTTAAAGAGCTTGATGTTAAAGGAAAGATTCCATTTTTATATGTGTTGATAGTGGTGATTACATTTGTTGCTGTTGCTGCAAATCCAATGTTAATGGTATTTATTGGTTCAGTGATCTATGCTTTATCCGGACCAATTCAAACCTTATTTTCATTAAATCGTATGCGAAAAATACGTAAACAATCCATAAAAGTAAAAGTTAAAAAATAACACAATGAATAAAGTGAGTGCCGTGGTTTTCACAACGTCGGTACTCATTGCCATCGCAATAAATAGGTGACTATTCCGCCTCATGAAAGCGAGCATTAATTAAATCAATCAGTGCATTTAACAATGCATCTTCATCAGGCCCTGTTGCTTGTAGGGTTAATTCAGCACCTTTATGAGCAGCTAAAGACATAACCCCCATGATGCTTTTTCCGTTGATTGTTTTTGTGCCACAGCTTACGTCAATTTTACTTTGAAAACGAGCTGCAGTGGATACAAATTTAGCTGAGGCTCTAGCGTGTAAGCCTAATTTATTGATGATGGTTATTTTAATGGTTTTCATAACGCTCAAACATGTAGAAGTGAAAAAACCATGCGAGTTACTCATGAACTCGCATGGGTAATATAGGGGTTATACCTCTTCTTTTTCCTCATCCCAAGGACGAGCTTCATGATCGCGATAATCTAGCTTTTTCTCTTTATGCTTAAGAAGCTGTTTATCTAGCTTATCAATTAAAAGATCAATGGCTGTATACATGTTTTCTGATTCAGATTTTGCATGTAATTCACCTTTGGTCACTAAAATAGTTGCCTCTGCAAGATGGGTTAGCTTTTCAACGTCAAACGTCACATGGATGTCATTGATTTTGTGAAAGTGGCGTTCAAGTTTATCGAATTTTTCTTCCGTAAACGCTTTTAAAGCTGGGGTGAGGTCCATTCGATGCGTTGTGAAATTAATTTGCATGATATTCTCCCTTGTTTTTACTATTAACAAAAATACATTGCTTAATAACAGTGTATCTGATTTGTGGAGATAATCCAGTGCTTAAAAATGTTTTTTAAATTCAGATTGGTTTTAAAATGAGCTTGTTTGGCGTTTGGCAAGAGATAGTATGGGGGAGTAGTTAAGGCTTTGTAGAGTAACAAAGCCTTAATGAATAGATTATTACTTAACTTTTTTCTCGTTAAATTCTACATGCCTACGTACAACGGGGTCGTATCGTCTGAATTTAAGTTTAGTTGTGGTAGTACGTGGATTTTTAGTGGTGGTTATAAAATAACCTGTTCCAGCACTAGATTCCATTTTAACTTTAATACGGATAGCTGCCATGGTGTTTCCCCTTCAATTATACTTTTTCGCCATTAGCGCGTAATTTATCGAGAACAGCTTTTATACCCAACTTATCGATGGTTCTCATGCCGCGCGCGCTTACTCTGAGAGTTACGTAATCATTTTCTTCTGCGACCCAAAAACGACGTTTATGAAGATTTGG
>CAZNVR010000238.1:0-1704 GCA_964576655.1 uncultured Legionella sp.
AACACGTGCTTCAATAACCGGTGATGCATTGCGTAAGATTAAAGGAATTTGTTTAGCGGGGCTAATGCCCATCTCACTTCGAATGGTTCGAATGGATTGAACCACTGTTTTTAACCATTCAATTTCCTCTTCTACATCTAAGTGGATAAATTGTTTTTCCACTTGAGGGTAGGGGCATAACATAATGGTTTCATTGTTTTCGCTGGTTAATTTAATGGTACGTTGCCAAATTTCCTCGGTAATGAATGGCATGATGGGGTGTAATAATTTTAGCATTTGATTTAAAACATAAATCAATGTGCGTCGTGTACCACGCTTCATAGAACCCAGTGCATGCTCATCATACAGTACCGCTTTGGATAGTTCTAAATACCAGTCACAATATTCATGCCAAACAAATTCATATAGCGTATTCGCAAGTAAATCAAAACGATAGTTCGCAATATCTTGATGACAGCGTTCAATGGTGTGCTGCAAATGAGATAAAATCCATTGATCAGCCGGGCTATATTGAAAAGCCCCATCACCTAAATCAAATTGTTCTTCGTCTGTGTTTAATAAAACATAACGTGCGGCATTCCATAATTTATTACAAAAATTACGATATCCCTCTACGCGATTCATATCAAACCGTACGGTACGGGTATTTGATGCTAAAGAACAATAGGTAAACCTTAATGCATCGGTTCCAAACGCAGGAATGCCTTCTGGAAATTGCTTACGCGTGGCTTTTGCGATTTGATCTTTAACTGAACCCAGCATTAAATTGCTGGTTCTTTTTTCTAATAAATCTTTTAAATCAATTCCATCAATAATATCAATTGGATCAAGGACATTACCCTTGGATTTAGACATTTTCTTGCCTTCACTGTCGCAAATTAACCCTGTGATAACAATGTCTTTAAATGGAATTTTACCCGTAAATTTTAAGCCCAGCATGATCATGCGAGCGACCCAGAAAAAGATAATATCAAACCCTGTAAATAACACAGATGTTGGATAAAATTGTTCGAGATCAGTTGTGCGCTCAGGCCAACCTAGGGTTGAAAATGGCCATAATGCAGATGAAAACCAAGTATCTAATACGTCTTCATCTTGTTTTAATTGAACGGAGTCATCCAGTTTATGTTTAAACCGCACATCATTTTCGCTATAGCCTACATACACATGCCCTTGGTTATCATACCAAGCTGGAATGCGATGTCCCCACCACAATTGCCGGCTGATGCACCAATCTTCAATGTTTTCCATCCATTGAAAATAGGTTTTACTCCAGTTTTCAGGAATAAAGCGAATTTCACCATTTTTGACCGCATCAATTGCAGGTTTGGCGAGTGGTTTTGTTTTTACATACCATTGATCGGTTAATAATGGCTCAATAACCACATGAGATTTTTCACCGCGTGGAATTTTTAATTTATACGGCTCAACCTTGACTAATAATCCTGCTTCATCTAAATCACGAACAATTTGTTCACGAGCAATGAATCGATCCATACCTTGGTATTTAACAGGCGCATTTTTATTAATTGCAGCTTTTTTGGTTAAAATATTAATGACAGGTAGCTGATGACGCTTACCTATTTCATGATCGTTAAAATCATGTGCTGGTGTAATTTTAACACAACCACTGCCAAACTCTTGTTCAACATAATCATCAGCAATAACAGGAATGGTGCGATCAGATAATGGTAGATGCAATTG
>CAZNVR010000239.1:0-1700 GCA_964576655.1 uncultured Legionella sp.
TGCTATAGAAGCGGCGTTTAGTGTGTTAGCTATTCGTGATCAAGTTGCACCACCAACGATTAATTTAGACAATCCTGATGAAGGTTGCGATCTAAATTATGTGCCTCATACCGCGCAATATAGAAAAATTGATTATGCGTTAAGTAACTCTTTAGGATTTGGCGGTACAAATGGGAGCTTGCTGTTCAAGCGAATCTCTTAAGATGAAAAACCGTTGGTTTAAATGGGTAGCCACTTGCATTGTGTTGGTGGTTACCATTGTTGTTTTTACAGTTAGTTATCATTTTTATCGTTTATATTATCAACCCATGACGGTTGAAAATAGCGTATCAAATATTATTCATTTAGATAAATCAATGTCTGCAACAGCGTTTGCCAAGGCATTAAAATCCCAACATTTAATTCAATCAGAATCACTTTTTTTAGCTCTTGTTCGCTCTGAACATTTAGCACATCGGTTAAAAGCGGGCATTTACCAAGTGAAATCGGGTGAAACGTGCCGGGCTTTTTTAAATCGTGTGGCGAATGGCGATGTGATCATTGAGTCATTTAAAATTATTGAAGGCACAACACAGCGCGATGTGTCGGCTAATCTGGCAAAAGCATCTTATTTAAATTATAACGATGCGGATTGGCTTGCTATTGCACCTCAATTTACAGATAGAGAAGGTGCGCTTCTCGCAGATACCTATCATTATAATGCAGGTTCACAAGCTCAAGACGTGCTTCGTCGAGCCCATACCAGCTTATTAAATTACCTTGAGATAAGTTGGAAAAATCGCACGCCTAATCTGCCTTATAAAACATCGTATGAACTGTTAATTGCTGCATCAATTCTTGAAAAAGAAGCGGCTCTTCCTACTGAAAAACGCCTTATTGCAGGTGTTATTGTTAATCGACTAAATAAACATATGCGTTTACAAATGGATCCTACAGTCATTTATGCATTGGGGGATAACTATCATGGCAAACTTACACATGAACATATGCAAGTTGACTCACCTTACAATTCTTATCGGTATCGTGGATTACCACCAACGCCCATTGCTATGGTAGGAAAGGATGCGATTGATGCTGCAGCACATCCTGAATTAACCGATTATTTATATTTTGTTGCCCGTGGTGATGGCTCACATGAGTTTTCAATTACCTATGAGCAGCAAAAAGATGCGATTGCGCGCCACCTTAAAAAGAAGGGTTCATGATGTTTAAAGAAGGACATTTTATTGTTGTTGAAGGACTGGAAGGTGCTGGTAAATCAACCGCACTTGAAATGATTAAAGACGATTTGAACAACAACTATGGTCTTAAACATATTGTGACCCGTGAGCCCGGAGGCACACGCGTCGGTGAAGTTGCTCGTGAATTAATTAAAGAATCTTTCCCTGAAGAGCCCTTGGATCCCAGAGCTGAATTATTATTGTTTTACGCCGCTCGTGTACAACTAATTGAAACGGTGATTCGCCCTGCATTAGAAGCAGGTACATGGGTGTTGGCTGATCGATTTGAATTGTCCACTCTGGCTTATCAAGGCGGTGGGCGTAAAATGTCCTCGTCAATGATTGAGCAACTATCTGCTTTTTGTGTTGAGGATTTAAAACCAGATTTAATTATCTTTTTGGATTTAAAGCCTGAGCAAGGTATGCAGCGCGTGATTTCACGTGGAAAAATAGATCGTATTGAACAAGAGTCAATGGTGT
>CAZNVR010000240.1:0-887 GCA_964576655.1 uncultured Legionella sp.
CCATGGATAAGCGAGCACATTTCACTGCAGCGAATCTAATCAGCAATCTACATCGGCATCAAGAGGCTTCGTTTTCACATAAACTGCTTGAAAAAATTTTTAATAATGAAACCCACTTTAACCATCATTTGCCACTACCTGCAACAACATTAACCCGTGACGAAGGTGCTGCAAATCACAACCGATTATGTCAAACACATGGAGATATTGGTACTCATCTATTTGTCTATAATCAACAAATGATCCCAGCAGGACACCAAACGCCATTGCCAAAGCATTATCCTGCTCGCCACACAAGAGAAGCTTCTGAAGCAATTGTTCGAAGTCATCAACTCGATCCGAGACAAGTTGTTTTTGCTCAACAAAACCCTCTAGTAGTCGATCAGGGTGTATTCCACAACGATGTCATCGCTATGGCCAATGAATCCTTGTTTATCCTTCATGAGAATGCCTTTGTGAATCAACGAGAAGTTTTGGCAAAACTGAATAACACCATTCAAATCATAGAAGTACACTCCAAACAAATGACGGTTGATAATGCCGTAAAAAGTTATTTTTTTAATTCTCAACTCATCACGTTGCCCAATACATCTCAAATGGCTCTCATTGCACCGATTGAATGCGAACACACTCCCGACATAAAAACTTATATTGATGAATTGCTCACATCCCAAACAACCCCCATTTCCCACGTATATTATCTTGATCTCAAACAAAGCATGCATAATGGGGGAGGTCCTGCTTGTCTGCGCTTACGCGTGGTTCTCAATGAACAAGAGCTATCGGCCATGCATCAAGGAGTCGTTGTAAGGGATTTGCTTTTAAATGAATTGGAAGAGTGGGTAAAAAAACATTACCGAACGCAATTACATGCGTATGACCTTGAT
>CAZNVR010000240.1:897-1672 GCA_964576655.1 uncultured Legionella sp.
CCTGAACTCATTAATGAATCCAATACAGCACTAGACGAACTTACACAGACACTTAAATTGGGTTCAATTTACTCATTTCAGAAATAAACCCTCAATTCAAAATGACGTAATAAGCAGTGCGCCACCAACTTACCCAGAGCAATACCATCTGTGTTGCATTGAAGTCAATGATTGAGGGAAGTTCCCTCTCCTCAGCAATCTCGATCCGCATTAAATCATGCACCTCTCCATTCCGTTGAATCATCACCAACTGCTCACGAAAAGCCCGTGCGCCCGGTAAGCCATGGGTCAAATTCAATATCGGTTTTATGAAGTGCCCCAATCCCTCCCCGGGTTTTATAACAGATAATACATATCCAATGTAACGATTATAAATTTCTGCTCGGGATAATAATGGTGATTCGGGATAAAGCTCATGATGGATAAAAGCAATTTCATAAGGATTTTGACAAGCTAATCTACCGAGCATAACACCATCAACTTTTTGCACATGGTGTAAAATAGCGTCCATTGAGTGAATATCCCCATTAATAATTACAGGAAAATGGTTTAACTCATTTTTAATTTGATAGACATAATCGTATTGAATCGGAGGAACGGTTCTGTTTTGTTTCGGGCTTAATCCCTTTAACCATGCTTTTCGTGCATGAATAATTAACTTATCACACCCTGCTTTAACCAGGGTATGAGCGAAACTTGCAAAATGTTCATAGCTATCATGATGATCAATGCCTATTCGAGTCTTAGCGGTCACAGGAATTGATACAGAACTTTT
>CAZNVR010000241.1:0-1665 GCA_964576655.1 uncultured Legionella sp.
TCATTGTCTGGCGTTACAATCAACTCACACACCCCAAAAACAAGTCCTAGTTCTTGCATAAGCGCTCGAATTTGTGAAGCAATAACATCAGGAAGATGATAGGGCTCGATAACCATCGGAGCATCTATCGTGAACTTGGCTGCCACTAAATAATCTCCAAAACAAACCACACGTAGCTCATAATTTTTTTTAGCTTCTTTTTGAAAAATAGCAGGGGCTCGTTGTAACCTTTGGTTTGCAGGTAAATCTTTGTAACTAATTTTAGTAACGCAAGGTTTATCCATACGACTTAACGTTTTATAAATAATACCGTGAGACTGGTATTGAAGAATGAATCGTTTTATTTCCTCAGGATCATTAGAACACAGCGTTGTTGGAATAGTCAGTCCACATTCACTAGCTAATTTTAATTGCAATACATTAAAATTAGCACGATTTGCTGCCTCTTTACTGTTAACCCACCACGCATTAGAGGCTAAGTTATGGGTTAGCGTCTCATAAAATAAAACATTTTCACGAACAACAAATGAGTAATCATCAGGATGAGCGATCGGTTTAGGAACGTGTGGCTTACGAGGCCCTCGCCACCATACAACGTCATGATCATTATCTATGATCGTCTCAAACCGTCCTACACTTTGCCATCGATAATGAATATTATCTATATGCACGGTGTTTTTCTGACGCGTTGGCTGATCGGTTGTAAATAATAATGTCACACTGTGACCGACAGCTTCTAATGCTTGTTTCACAACAGGGACATGCGTGTCATCCATTTGAGTTGGAATAAGAAATTTCATGTTTTTCCTTGAGGCTCTTGGTAATTAGTTCGGTATTTAAATGAAAATAGTTCTATTTGTCAATAAATAAAGAACTATTTGATAGTTATTAGAGTTTTTATGAACTATTAGGATTAAATTCAGTGAAATTTAGAACTATTTGGTTATAATGTAGATAAAAAATATCACGAGGGCTCAGCATCACAATACCGAGCCTGCACTGTAGTTTGATAAGGTTATGCATGACTCAAAGCACATTCGCTGAGCGATTAAACATTTGTTTGGATAAAGAAGGCTTTCCTCCCAAAAACCATGGACGCATTCAATTGTTAGCGGAAATGGTGGGGCTGACGCATCGCGGGGCAAGTAAATGGGTTAATGGGCAAAGTATCCCTCCTGCGGGTAAATTTGCCGCATTAGCTAAAAAGCTCAATGTGAGTGAGCAATGGCTGCGTACAGGTGAAGGCGTGATGTTGGGAAAGAATGACTCTAGTGCTATGGGTCTGGCCCAAGATATAAATATTTATACACTAGATGAATTCATGACTCATCGCAATCCACATAAAAATATAAGCTGTGTATTGCCCTATAAAGGGGATTTTTTTGGATTACTATTAGAAACAGAAGCGATGTCACCTCGCTTTCCTAATGGAAGTATTATTATTTTTGATAAAATGGGTGTACCTAAAGACGGGGATTTTGTGCTGGTGCGTTTTACAGGATTACCAGAACCTATTTTCAGACAACTACTAACCATTGGAGCATCCCGTTATTTGAACGCGCATAATCCTAAGTTTGATCGACTAATCATGACAGACGAAAGCGTAATTATAGGTAAACTTGTGCAAGCCATTTTATCATTTATCTAACCTGCATTAAGCTTGGC
>CAZNVR010000242.1:0-1595 GCA_964576655.1 uncultured Legionella sp.
CAGCGTATACAAACTATCCCGCACAAGCTGAAAAAATTGCCCATTTTACCCTTGAGCTCTCTTTAAAAGTCATTTGACAAACCAAGGTTTGCGTTCTAAGTTAATAGACCTCTGTGTTTTTTTGAATGTGTAAGTCGCTGATTATGATTGATATAACAATTCATTCCCAACCCGATGATGAAACCTGTGGCGCGACATGTTTACAGTCTATTTATAATTATTATGGTATGGATGTAAATATCCATGAGATCGCTCAAAACGTAGAACGCTCATTATCTGGAGGCACTCTTGCGGCATTTTTAGGTACACATGCTTTGCAAGAAGGATTTAATAGTACTATTTATGTTAATAATCTTAATATATTTGACCCCTACTGGTTTACAAATGGTGAAGTCTCTGGTGATAAACTCATTTCAAAATTAAGTGCCCAGATGGTTTACAAACAAGATGCAAACATCATGCAATCCAGCACCGCCTATAAAAAATTTGTACAACTAGGAGGTCGAGTTAAGTTCCGCACATTAACCGTAAAATTACTACAAAGTTATTTTGAAAAAAAAATACCTATTCTTACAGGATTAAGTGCAACCTATTTATATTCTAGCGCACGAGAGCGCTTTACATCGGATGGCATCTCTATTTACGATGATATTCGTGGTACACCTTGTGGGCATTTTGTGGTGTTATGCGGGTATGACGATCATAAAAAACGCATCATTGTTGCCGATCCTCATCGCGAGAATCCTATTTCCAAAAACAACTACTATACCGTAAGCAGTCATCATTTAATCAACGCCATCATGTTAGGTGTACTCACCTATGATGCCAATTTACTTATCATTGAACCTAAAGGGATTTAGATGCAAACAATAGTAATCACTGATAAACCAGAAGACTGGGCTTTTTTAAGCCCTCTTGCCGCGGTAGTAAGTGCCGCCGATTATATATCTGAAGATCAATATCACCAAAATAAGTCTATGCGCGTGATTAATCTTTGTCATGCTTATCAATATCAAACGATTGGGTATTATGTTTCTCTGTTGGCACAAGCACGTGATCATAAAGCAATACCGTCTATTTAGAATATTCAAGATGTTTTAAACACCAGTTTATCAAAACAAATTTCTCACGACATTGACGATGACCTACAACATGCATTGCACGACATTAAGGGAGATGAGTTTATTTTAAGTTTATATTTTGGCCAAAACATGGCAAAAAAATACCACTCTCTCACTAAAAAACTGCATAGTTTATTTCCTTTGCCTCTGCTTCGCTTTACATTAGAAAGAAAAAAACATTGGGCCATTAAAAAATTAGCCGTTTTATCACTTGCTGATATCCCGCCTCAACATATGGATTTTATGCGGCAAGCAGCAGAAAGTTATTTAACCAAAAAACGTTTTCATCAATGGCGAAAAAAACAGCGTTTTCATGATTTGGCTATACTTATTGACCCTCTTGAAGCCAATGCTCCTTCAAATAAAAAAGCGCTGGATTTATTTGTGGGTGCCGGCGAATCGTTGGGGTTAAACATTGATTTTATTGATAAGAATGATAGTAAATCAATTGCTGAATATGATGCTTTATTTATT
>CAZNVR010000243.1:0-1563 GCA_964576655.1 uncultured Legionella sp.
TGGGGTCGGCATGGAAGGGACGTTTCCTGAGTTGATGTTATTGATCACCAAAGATAAGTTTTATTTTCGCCCTCCTAATATTAATTTGTTTGGCACTAATCCTGAAAATAGCCCATTGCAGGAGCCTATTGTAAACACACCTGAAAAAGGCGTGTTTCAAATAGTAAACTTATTTGAGTGGCTTAGTGCATCAGGTTTATTGTCTTTAAAGTGGATTATACCTTTATGTATTATTCATCCAATTGTTGTTTCTTTTCTGTGGGGTTTATTACTCACATTAAATTTAGCTATTGCAATGCTAGCTCAATTTTTTTCTCGGATCATTCTAAATGTTAAGTTAAAATTTTCTGATGTGATGCGCCTTATTTTAGTGTCATCAGTGGTTCCTTTATCGGTCTTTATTTTATTTTTAAGTGCAAACATTATTTTTTGGCAATTAACGTTTATTTATATTGTGTTGAGTTTGGTTTATTTTAATTACGCGGTGTTGTCTATTAAACGAGAAGGTCATCGGTTGGCGCATCGATGAAAGAGTCCATCCATTTTGCTCATGGGAATGGCTTTCCATCACGATGTTATGCCCAGCTATTGAGTTGTTTAGAGCATCAATTAGAGTGCTCTTTTATTGATAAAATTGGCCATACGTCTGCATTTCCAGTTAGTGATAACTGGCATTATTTGGTTGAAGAAATCATTCTAAATGTTAAAGAGCAGACAAAAACACCTGTCATTGGTATAGGGCACTCCATGGGAGGTGTTTTAAGTTTGCTCGCAGCAATTGAGCAACCTGATTTATTTCAAGCAATTATTTTGCTTGATTCGCCTTTAATCAATCGTATTAAATCAACAATTGTGCATTTCTCTAAACGAATAGGTCTTATCGATCACCTCACACCTGCATATAGAACAAGAGGTAGACGGTGTCATTGGGATACTCGCGAGGACGTTGTTTCTTATTTAAAGCGTAGGCAGCTCTTTAAATATTTTACTGAGCAATGTTTAAATGATTATATTAATTATGGTTTAAAGCATGATGATACAGGCTTTAGTTTACGATTTTGCCCTGAAATTGAATACCAAATTTATCGAACGATTCCAGATAATTTGCATGTATATCCTGCTAAACTTAACATTCCAGTTTTTCTTATTTATGGTAATCAAAGTAAGGTTATTGATAGCACCGATTTAAAGCATATGAAAAAAAAATTTGGTGTCAACTGCATTAAAACACAAGGCACACATATGTTTCCCATGGAGCATCCAGAAGCTGTTGCTGATTTGATTTTTAAAATAATTCAAAGCCTAAGATAATTTCCTTCATGTAAGACACGACACATTTGACGTGACAGGAACGGGTGCATGAATGCCTTGTTTTTTTTGAGGAGTGCACATTGCTTGACTTTACTGCGTTTGCAATGACTAATGGTACGCAGGCTATTTGTTGTTACATTGCACAGTTGCGTTTCACTCGTAACTCACTTCAAGCCCAACGTCTTTTTACATTGTGATCACAAAAAAGATCAAATAAGGCGTTGGAATTATCTTGAACTATTCGTCTTTGCG
>CAZNVR010000244.1:0-1541 GCA_964576655.1 uncultured Legionella sp.
GGATTTGCCACCATAGAGCAAAAGCACTTTAATAGGGTTGGGCATTACTCATCTCCAATGATAGATAGTTCACTAATTAATTCCATACCTTTTTTTTGTACAAATGCAATAGGAAATTGAATATCATCCACAAAGGCATTGCCTTCTTGGGGCCCCTGATACCCATTCCCTATGCTGTTACACAAATTCATGCAATGATTCCCTCAGGCGCTTTATTAGACATGCCCGCTTGCACCAGATTAACGGCCAACTGTCCAACACTACCAGCACCTTGCATAAGAATCACATCACCATCAAGAATCTGTTTATCAAGATATTCTTCTAGATTAAGCTCTGTCACTAAGGTCACTTTAACGGATAATCGTTGCAACTCTTGCGCTAATATTTCACTACTTACACCAGGAATGGGAGATTCTCCCGCTGGATAAATATCTAACAACAAGAGCTCGTCTGACATTTTTAACACATCAACAAACTGAGCAAATAGTGATTGTGTGCGTGAATATCGATGCGGTTGAAATACATGCACCAAGCGCTTATCAGGCCATACAGCTCGAAATGCCTCAAGGGTTGCTTTGATTTCGCGTGGATGATGCCCATAATCATCAACCACTAATGCAGAACCATTTACAAAAGGACGTTCACCTAACATTTGAAAACGTCGCCCTACTCCTTGAAAATTTAATAAAGCACGTTTAATTGAAACATCATCCACGCCAAGCTCTGTAGCAATAGCAATTGAAGCCAACGCATTTAACACATTATGTCGACCAGGCCATTTAAATTGGATCGTCAACGGTGCATGCGGTTGGGGGCGTTGAACAGTAAATTCACTTAATAATGCGTTTTGAGTCCAATCAATGGCGCGATAATTCGCCTCTTCACAGAAACCATAAGTCAGCGTAGGTCGTTGAATTTCTGGTAAAATATTGCGAATTTCATCGTCTTCAATACAAACTACGGCTAAACCATAAAAAGGCAGATGATGCAAAAACTCCACAAAAGTCTCTCGTAGTTTATCTAGACTATTGTCATATGTATCCATGTGATCAGCGTCAATATTAGTAACGACTGCCATCATCGGCTTTAAGAATAAAAACGAGGCGTCACTTTCATCTGCTTCCACAACAAAATAAGCTGATTTTCCTAGCTGCGCATTACTACCCCGGCTAGTCAATTTTCCACCGATAACAAAACTGGGATCTAACCCACCTTCTTCAAGCAAACAACTCACAAGACTCGTTGTGGTCGTTTTACCATGTGTTCCGGCAATCGCAATACCATAACGAAATCGCATTAATTCGGCCAACATCGCGGCACGTGGTAAAACAGGAATACGTTGTGCACGTGCGGTCATGATTTCAGGATTATTTTCATTGATAGCTGTTGAGCAAACAAGAACATCAGCACCAGCAATGTTTTCCATGCGATGACCAATGTAAACTTGAATACCTAATGATTGCAAATGCGTAACCGCACGATTTTCAGCGATATCAGAGCCTGTAATTTGGTAACCTTCATTATGCAGTACTTCCGCAATG